>NZ_JAPSIW010000287.1 GCF_031178505.1 Streptomyces sp.
TCCACCACCCCGAGGGCCTGCTGTGGCGAGCCACCCGCCACGAGCTGTGGCACCCGGTCCGCACCCTCCCCAAGGCCCCGGCGGCCTGAAGCCCGCCACGGGCCGTGGCACCGGGCCCGCACCCTCCCGAAGGCCCCGGCGGCCCGGGGGATCCGGCCGGGCCTCAGGCCACGACCGGCTTGCCCGAGAGCCGCACGCCGGCCGCGCGCAGCTCCTCAAGGGCCCGGTCCGTCGTCTCGCGGGCCACGCCGGCCGTCAGGTCGAGCAGCACGTGGGTGACGAAACCCTCCCGGGCCGCGTCCAGGGCCGTGGCCCGCACGCAGTGGTCGGTGGCGATGCCCACCACGTCGACCTCCGAGACGTTCCGGGCGCGCAGCCAGTCGGCGAGCGTGTCCCCGTTCTCGTCCCGGCCCTCGAAGCCGCTGTAGGCGGCGTCGTACGCGCCCTTGTCGAAGACGGCCTGGATCGCGCCGCTCGCGACGGCCGGCGCGAAGTTCGGGTGGAAGCCGACGCCCTCCGTCCCGGCCACGCAGTGCACCGGCCAGGAGGTCACGTAGTCGGGCGCCTCGCCCGCCGGGGCGAAGTGCGCGCCCGGGTCGATGTGGTGGTCCCGGGTGGCCACGACGTGCTGGTACGCGGCGCCCGCCGCCTGGCCGACCAGGTCGGTGATGGCGGCGGCGACGTCCGCGCCCCCCGCGACCGCGAGGCTGCCGCCCTCGCAGAAGTCGTTCTGTACGTCCACAACGATCAGTGCGCGGTGCATGGCGGCTGTCCTTAGCGGGTCGGAGGGGGAGCGTTTCGAGCCTAGAGACTTCCCCCTCCGTTCGGGAGGGGGCGTTCCGCCCGGGCCGGCACGGCCGGTACGGACGGAACGGGAGCGGGCGCGGGTACGGCGGCAGGGGTACGGCCACGGGCGCCGGTGCGGCGGCGGCCCCCCGGACGCCGCCGTACCCCGCGTGCCGTCAGGTCACACGTATTCCGTCGGCAGCACCGGCTCGCCGCGCGAGAGCTGCATCGCGGACATCGGGAGCCCGGCGCGGGCCGCGATGTGCCGGGCGCGGGCCGCCTCCAGGGGCTCACGGGCCACCACGTCACCGCCCTTGACCAGCTCGACCAGGAGCTGCTCCTCGGCGAGCTCCGGCGGCACCGGGCCGGTGCCGACGACCTCCGCCTCGGCGATCCCGTCCGCGTCCCGCCGGCGCGCCGCCCACTTGCGGCCGCCGACCGAGGCCTTGCCGCCCAGGGACTTCTTCGCCACCGGCACCAGCGGCGCCTTCGGGTCGGCCGAACCGGCCCGGGCGACCAGCTTGTAGACCATGGAACCGGTCGGGTGGCCGCTGCCGGTGACCAGCTGGGTGCCGACCCCGTACGCGTCCACGGGAGCCGCCGCCAGGGAGGCGATGGCGTACTCGTCCAGGTCGGAGGTGACCACGATCTTGGTGTCCCGGGCGCCCAGCTCGTCCAGCTGTGCCCGCACCCGGTGGGCGACGAGCAGCAGGTCGCCGGAGTCGATGCGGACGGCCCCGAGCTCGGGCCCGGCCACCTCGACGGCGGTGCGGACGGCCTCGGTCACGTCGTAGGTGTCCACGAGGAGCGTGGTGCCCCGGCCCAGGGTGTCGACCTGGGCGCGGAAGGCGTCCCGCTCGCTGTCGTGGAGCAGGGTGAAGGCGTGGGCGGAGGTCCCGACGGTCGGGATGCCGTAGCGGAAGCCCGCGGCGAGGTCGGAGGTGGAGTCGAAGCCGCCGACGTAGGCGGCGCGGGCGGAGGCGACCGCGGCCAGCTCGTGGGTGCGGCGGGCGCCCATCTCGATGAGGCGCCGGCCGCCGGCCGCGGCCGACATGCGGGAGGCGGCGGCCGCGATGGCCGAGTCGTGGTTGAGGATGGAGAGGATCACCGTCTCCAGGAGCACGCACTCGGCGAAGGAACCCTCGACGCGCAGCACGGGCGAGCCGGGGAAGTACACCTCGCCCTCGGGGTAGCCCCAGATGTCGCCGGAGAAGCGGTAGCGGGAGAGCCACTCGAGGGTGGGCTCGTCCACGATGCCGCGCTCGCGCAGGAAGCCGAGCACGCCCGGGTCGAAGCGGAAGTTCTCGACGGCGTCCAGGACCCGGCCGACACCCGCGAGGACCCCGTAGCGGCGCCCCTCGGGCAGCCGGCGGGTGAAGACCTCGAAGACGGAGCGGCGGTCGGCGGTACCGGCCCTGAGGGCCGCCTGGAGCATCGTCAGCTCGTACTGGTCGGTGAAGAGGGCGGTCGACGGCACGTCCACCGGGAGCCCAAGGTCCGCAGCGTTCATGTCAGCGATGCTAGCGCAGAAATCGTCAGAGTGACGATTTCTGTTCCGGGCGCCGCCCCGTTTGTGCGACGGCCCCCCCGAGGTGGCAGCATGGGGTGAGTGAGCGTCGCGCCTGTCGAGATCGAACGTACGGAATCCGCCGAGGAGGTCTCCGCGGTCGTCGAACCCGACGTGCCCTGGGTGACCCTCGTGCACAACGATCCGGTCAACCTGATGAGCTATGTCACCTACGTCTTCCAGACGTACTTCGGCTACTCCAAGGACAAGGCGCACAAACTCATGCTCGACGTGCACCACAAGGGCCGCGCGGTGGTCTCCAGCGGCACCCGCGAGGAGATGGAACGGGACGTGCAGGCGATGCACGGTTACGGCCTGTGGGCGACCCTCTCGCAGGACCGCGGCTGATGGCCGGGCACTTCGAGGCGATCGCCGGCGGAGGCGCCGCCGTCGCGCTCGACGAGGTCGAGATCTCCATCCTCCGCTCCCTGGCGGTCCAGCTCCTGGAGCTGATCGGGCCGGGCGATGAGCCGGACGCGGACGCCGACCCGCTCGCCGCGCTGTTCGCCGAGGGCCCGAGCGAGCCCCCGTCCGACCCGGCGCTGCGGCGCCTCTTCCCCGACGCGTACGGGGACGACAGCGAGGAGCTCCGGGCCGCGGCCGCCGACTTCCGCCGTTACACCGAGAACGACCTGCGCGCCCGCAAGCGCGAGGACGCCCTCGTGGTCGTCCGGGCCATGGACGCGCTCTCCGCCGAGGCGCTGGGCGAGGGCGGGGCCGTCCTCAAGCTCACCCCCGACGAGTCGAGGGCCTGGCTCGGCACGCTCAACGACCTCCGGCTGACCATCGCGACCCGGCTGGAGATCACCGAGGACGAGGAGAGCGAGCGGCTGTACCGGCTGCCGGACTCCGACCCGCGCAAGCCGATGGTCATGGCGTACCTCTGGCTGGGAGCGCTCCAGGAGTCCCTCGTCGAGACCCTGATGTCCTGACCCGCCGGCCCCCGGGGGCGGTGTTCGCTCAGCGGACGCTCAAATCCGGATAACGAATACGTTACTCAACCGCCCCACCTTGCTCTATTGAGCCCCTTTTGTCCGCCTTTTTGTGTGGTTCGCGCCACACCGGCCCTCGTCGATCACGGTGAACGCCGTGATAAATCTTCACGACCACTCGGGCACGCCACCCCTGTTCCCGAGGGCGCTTGGACCGGCTGACCGCCGGTGGCACTCCATCCACATCCGGGGGGATCAGGACCTGATCCGCAGCAGACGCAGCCGAGGCTGCCGCGCGGATCAGCATGGAGAAAGGCGCACCACCATGACCTCAGTGCAGGTCGACAAGCAGCACGACGGCACCGACGGGGCCGTGGGCGGCGACGAGGGCTACCAGCGAGGCCTCGGCGCCCGGCAGATCCAGATGATCGCCATCGGCGGCGCCATCGGCACCGGCCTCTTCCTCGGCGCGGGCAAGGCCATCCACAAGGCCGGCCCGAGCCTCATCCTGGCCTACGCCATCGCGGGCCTGGTCATCTTCTTCATCATGCGCGCCCTGGGCGAGCTGCTGATGTACCGCCCGGTCTCCGGCTCCTTCTCGGAGTACGCCCGCGAGTTCGTCGGCCCCTTCGCCGGCTTCGTGACCGGATGGACGTACTGGCTGTTCTGGGTCGTCACCGGCATCACCGAGGTGACGGCGGCGGCCACCTACATGACGTACTGGTGGGACATCCCGCAGTGGATCTCCGCCCTCGTCTTCACCGTGATCCTCTACGGCGCCAACCTGATCTCCGTGAAGCTCTTCGGTGAGCTGGAGTTCTGGTTCTCCATGGTCAAGGTCACCGCCATCATCGGCATGATCCTGATCTGCGCCGGCATCCTCACCGTCGGCTTCTCCGACGCCGGCGACACCGCCACCGTCGCCCACCTGTGGAACCAGGGCGGCTTCTTCCCCAACGGTGTCGGCAGCACGCTGATGACCCTGCAGATCGTCATGTTCGCCTTCCTCGCCGTGGAGCTGGTCGGCGTCACCGCCGGCGAGTCCAAGGACCCGAAGACCGTCCTGCCCAAGGCCATCAACACCGTGCCGTGGCGCATCGCCGTCTTCTACGTCGGCGCCCTGATCATGATCCTGTCGGTCGTGCCGTGGACCGAGTTCCAGCCGGGCATCTCCCCGTTCGTCGCCGCCTTCGAGAAGATGGGCCTCGGCATCGGCGCCGCCATCGTCAACTTCGTCGTGCTGACGGCCGCCCTGTCCTCCTGCAACTCGGGCATGTACTCCACCGGCCGCATGCTGCGCGACCTGGCCCTCAACGGCCAGGGCCCGAAGGTCTTCACCCGCCTCACGAAGAACGGCACCCCGCTCCTCGGCCTGACCTTCTCCGCCGCCCTCATGCTCGTCGGCGTCTGGATCAACTACGTCGCCCCGGGCAAGGCCTTCGAGTACGTCGTCTCCTTCGCGACCATCTCCGGCATGTGGGCCTGGATCATGATCCTCGTCTGCCAGATCCGCTACCGGGCCAAGGCGAACCGCGGCGAACTCCCCGAGTCCACCTTCAAGGCCCCGGGAGCCCCGTACACCAGCTGGTTCGCGCTCCTCTTCATCGGCATGGTCATCGTGATGATGGGCATCGACGAGGGTGCCCGCACCGCGCTCTACTGCGCGCCGGTCTGGGGCCTGATCCTCGGCGTCTCCTACCTGGTCCTCCGGGCCCGCAACCCCGAGGGCGCCGCCTTCGCCAAGCGGTCCTGACCTGCGACGTCTCGCCATCCGGGCCGTCCCGTACCGAACTCCGGTACGGGACGGCCCGTCTGCTTATCCTGTCGTCATGCTGACCATCACCCGGGCCCTGTACGACCAGATCGTGGAACACGCGCGCCAGGACCACCCCGACGAGGCCTGCGGCGTCGTCGCCGGCCCGGCCGGCAGCGGCCGCCCCGAGCGCTTCATCCCGATGCTGAACGCGGCGCGGTCGCCCACCTTCTACGAGTTCGACTCCGCCGACCTGCTCAAGCTCTACCGCGAGATGGACGACCGGGACGAGGAGCCCGTGATCATCTACCACTCGCACACCGCGACCGAGGCCTACCCGTCCCGCACGGACATCTCGTACGCCAACGAGCCGCAGGCCCACTACGTCCTCGTCTCCACCGCCGACACCGACGGCGCGGGCCCCTTCCAGTTCCGCTCCTTCACCATCGTCGACGGCGTGGTCGAGGAGGAAGAGGTCGAGATCGTCGAGGCCTACGCGTAACCGGGCCGGCGCCGCCCGCCGGGCCCGGGCACCCCGGTCACCGCGGCCCGCGCGGAACGCGGCGGACCGGCCGGGTCGGCCCGCCGCCGTCCGGACACGCGCCGCGTACGCGGAGGGCGTCACCCCGACGTGCCGGGCGAACGCCCTCCGCAGGATCGCCCCCGAGCCCGCCGCGTGCCGCCGCCCCCGTCACACTCGCCCCGCCCCCGGAAGCAGCCGGGCCTCCTCCACCCGCACCCGCTCCGCGTACCCCGCCGGGGTCACCCCCGTCTGCTCGCGGAACAGCCGGGCGAGATGCCGCACCGACACCCCCGCCCGCCGGGCCGGGGCCGGCGCGCCGTGGTCCGCCGCCGGATCGGCCGCCCCCGGCGCCGCCGCCACGCACCGCTCCGCGTCCACCGCGCCCGGCACCACCGGCGTGTCACCGCCCGCACCTCCGCGGCGGTCAGATCCGCGCCGATCCGCAGCCCGCAGGAGGTCGGTGCGGTGACGGTGCGGCGGGCGAGGAGAAGGGGAGAGGGGCAAGGGGGCAGGTGGAGCGGGCGCCGTCCGCCAGCCGAACGGGATCTGTCCGCCAGGTGAGATCACATTCCGGAACCCGGACCGGGAATCGATACGATGACCCCATGGTTTCCCACGACGTGAGCGAAGAGAACCCGGGCACACCCCTGCTCGTGGCACGCCTGCACGTCGACCTGTGCCGTCTCGCCAGCGCGATGTGTACGACCCGCGCTGCGCTCCGATAGACCGGCCGAGCGCACCTCACCCCGTACGACCCCGCACGCGCGGGGCCCCACCCGCGCGCCACCACGCCACCACGCCCCTTCCGACAGGAGCCCACGCCATGGCCATCGAGGTCCGCATCCCGACCATCCTCCGCACCTACACCGACGGCGCCAAGGCCGTCGAGGGCAGCGGCGGTACCCTCGCCGAGCTCTTCGCCGACCTGGAGTCCCGCCACGCCGGGATCGAGGCCCGCATCGTCGACGGCGACAAGCTCCGCCGCTTCGTCAACGTCTACCTGAACGACGAGGACGTCCGCTTCCTCGACGGCATCGACACCAAGCTCACCGACGGCGACAACGTCACGATCCTGCCGGCCGTCGCCGGCGGCATGGTCTGATCCACATGCGCTACGACTCCCCGCTGGCGGCGGTCGGCAACACCCCGCTGGTCCGCCTCCCCCGGCTCTCGCCCTCGGACGACGTCCGCATCTGGGCGAAGCTGGAGGACCGCAACCCCACCGGCTCCATCAAGGACCGCCCCGCGCTCCACATGATCGAGCAGGCGGAGAAGGACGGCCGGCTCACCCCCGGCTGCACCATCCTGGAGCCGACCAGCGGCAACACCGGCATCTCGCTGGCCATGGCCGCCCGGCTCAAGGGCTACCGCATCGTCTGCGTCATGCCCGAGAACACCAGCGAGGAGCGGCGCCAGCTGCTCGCCATGTGGGGAGCCGAGATCATCTCGTCCCCGGCGGCGGGCGGATCGAACACGGCCGTACGGGTCGCCAAGGAGATCGCCGAGAAGAACCCCGACTGGGTGATGCTCTACCAGTACGGAAACTCCGGCAACGCGGGCGCCCACTACGCCACCACGGGCCCCGAGATCCTCGCCGACCTGCCGTCCATCACGCACTTCGTGGCCGGCCTCGGCACCACGGGCACGCTCATGGGCGTCGGCCGCTACCTGCGGGAGCACAAGCCGGACGTCACGATCGTCGCCGCCGAGCCGCGCTACGACGACCTCGTGTACGGCCTGCGCAACCTGGACGAGGGCTTCGTCCCGGAGCTGTACGACGCCTCGGTCCTGACCACCCGGTTCTCCGTGGGCTCCGCCGACGCGGTCACCCGCACCCGCGAACTCCTCCAGCTGGAGGGCATCTTCGCGGGCGTCTCCACCGGGGCGGCGCTCCACGCGGCGATCGGCATGGGCCGCAAGGCGGTCAAGGCGGGCGAGCGCGCGGACATCGTCTTCGTCGTCGCCGACGGCGGCTGGAAGTACCTCTCGACCGGCGTCTACACGGCCGCCACCACCGAAGAGGCCATCGAGACCCTGCAGGGCCAGCTCTGGGCCTGACGGTGACGAGGGGGGCCCGGCTCCCCGGAGGACCGGCGACCCCCCGGGGCCCGGGGCGCCCGACGCGCCCCGGGCCCCTGCCGTACCGTCTGCCGCCGTCCCGTTCCCCGGGCCCCTGCCGTCCCGTCTGCCGCCGTCCCGTTCCCCGGGCCCCTTGCTGTACCGTCTGCCGCCGCCCCGTTCCCCCGGGTCACCGCGCCAGATGGCGCACCTGGTCCCAGACCACCGGGTCCGCCGTTCCCGCTCTCCGGCGGAACTCCGCGAGCGGCACGTCCCGCAGCTCGTCCGTCTCCAGGAAGCTCG
>NZ_JAPSIW010000288.1 GCF_031178505.1 Streptomyces sp.
AGGTGCCCTGGGTCACCGACGGCGCCTTCTCGCCCGACGGCGAACACCTCGTCCTGCGCGGCTACTTCAGCGCCCGCGAGTACCCGTGGCGGAACGGCCGCCCCGAGGGCGACGGCACCTCCGTCGGTGCCCCCTTCCAGGGGCAGGCCGAGTCGGTGACGTACACGCTCGACGGCTCGGCGTTCATGTTCGGCTCCGAGGGCCGCGACAGCCGGGTGATCCGGGTGGACCGCACCCGCGCCGACCACCCCTCGCAGGAGCAGCGCGGCACCCCCGACCGGCCGGGCGCCGCCTCCCCGACCCCGCCGGCCGCCGGCGCCCCCGGCGGTGAGCAGGGGAACGCCACCTTCGGCTTCCTGGTCCTCGCCGGTGCCACCGCGCTCGTCCTCGGCGCCAAGCGCCTCCTGCGGCGCGGCGGCGGCCGGGGCGGCGACTGACCGTCCCCGGGGCGAGACTGGAAGGAGACCGCCGGAGTCCCGAAGCCGGGCGGGGAACGGTCCCCACGAGGTGTGGAGGAATCATGACGGCATTCAGGCGCGAGGACACACCCGTCGCCATCGAGGGCGGTGGCGTCGACTTCCGCACGCGCGAGGCCGGGGGCGACCTGTCCGTCGCCTTCATCCACCTGCCCGAGGGCACCGACATGGGACCGGCGCTCAAGGGCCTGGAGGACGACCTCTGCCAGTGCCCCCACTGGGGCTACGTCCTCAAGGGGAAGATCAGGATGCGGACCGCCTCGGGCGAGGAGTTCTACGAGGCCGGGCAGGCCTACTACTGGGGACCCGGACACGCCCCCGAGGCGCTCCAGGACACCGATGTCGTGGAGTTCTCCCCGACCGCCGAGTTCACCGCGGTGATCGACCACGTGAAGGCGCAGTCGGCCGCCGGCTGAACCCGGAGCCGTACGGAGGTCCGGGCGTACGCGACGGGGCCCGGTGCCGGACGCTCACGCGTCCCGCACCGGGCCCCGCCGGAAAGGAATCCCGCGCCGCCGCGGGACCCGCCTACAGCTTCTCGATCACGTGGTCGACGCAGGCCGTCAGCGCCCGCACGTCCGCCGGGTCGACCGCCGGGAACATCGCGATCCGCAGCTGGTTGCGGCCCAGCTTGCGGTACGGCTCGGTGTCCACGATCCCGTTCGCGCGCAGCACCTTCGCGACCGCCGCCGCGTCGATCTCGTCCGCGAAGTCGATCGTGCCGATGACCTGCGAGCGCTTCGCCGGGTCCGTCACGAACGGAGCCGCGTACTTCGACTCCTCCGCCCAGCCGTACAGCGCCTGCGAGGACTCCTTCGTCCGGGCCACGGCCCAGTCGAGACCGCCCTGGCCGTTGATCCACTTCAGCTGCTCGTTCAGCAGGAAGAGGGTCGCCAGCGCCGGCGTGTTGTACGTCTGGTTCTTCAGCGAGTTGTCGATCGCCGTCGGCAGCGAGAAGAACTCCGGGACGTGCCGGCCGGACGCGTGGATCCGCTGCGCCCGCTCCAGGGCCGCCGGCGAGAACGCCGCCAGCCACAGGCCGCCGTCCGCCGCGAACGACTTCTGCGGGGCGAAGTAGTAGACGTCCGTCTCGGCGATGTCGACCGGCAGGCCGCCCGCGCCCGAGGTCGCGTCGACCAGGACGAGCGCGCCCTCGTCGGCGCCCGCGACCCGCTTCAGCGGCGCGGCGACACCGGTGGAGGTCTCGTTGTGCGTGAAGGCGTACACGTCGACGCCCGCCTCGGCCACCGGCTCGGGGTGCGTGCCCGGGTCGGAGGAGATCACGGTCGGCTCGGCCAGCCACGGGGCCAGCTTCGCGGCCTTCGCGAACTTCGAGGAGAACTCGCCGAAGGTGAGGTGCTGCGACTTGTTCTCGATCAGACCGTGGGTCGCGATGTCCCAGAAGGCGGTCGAACCGCCGTTGCCCAGGATCACCTCGTAGCCCTCGGGCAGCGAGAAGAGGTCACGGATGCCGGCACGCACCTCGCCGACCAGGTTCTTCACGGGAGCCTGGCGGTGGGACGTGCCGAGGAGGGAGGTGCCGGTGGCGGCCAGGGCGTCCAGCGCCTCCGTACGCACCTTGGAGGGGCCCGCGCCGAAACGGCCGTCGGCGGGCTTGATGTCAGCGGGAATCTGGATCTCAGCCACGAGCCGGAGGGTATCGGGTCGGAAGGGGTGGGGCGGCCGGATGTCCGCCGGATGAGACGAAGTCTGGGACATCCTGGTCCTGTGGGAAGACACGACGCACTCGCCGCCGCTCTGCGCTCCGCCGTCGCCGGAGACGTCGACTTCTCCGCCGGAGCGCGGGCCCTGGCGACCATGGACGCCTCCAACTACCGCCGGGTGCCCGCCGGTACGGTCGCCCCGCGCGACGCCGCCGACGTCGCCGCCGCCCTCGCCGTCTGCCGGGAGCACGGCGTGCCCGTCGTCGCGCGCGGCGGCGGCACCTCCATCGGCGGCCAGGCCACCGGCACCGGAGTGGTGCTCGACCTCACACGGCACATGGGACGGCTCCTCTCCCTCGACCCGGACGCGCGCACCGCCGTCGTCCAGCCCGGCCTCGTCCTCGACCGGCTGCGGGAGGCCGCCCGCCCCCACGGGCTGACCTTCGGGCCCGACCCGTCCACGCACAGCCGCTGCACCCTCGGCGGCATGATCGGCAACAACGCCTGCGGGGCGCACTCGGTCGCCCACGGGACGACCGCCGACAACGTGCGCTCCCTCGAAGTGATGACGTACCGGGGCGCGGAGCTGACGCTCGGGCGGGACGGGGCGGGAGCGCCGCCCGGCCTGCTCGACCTCGTCGGCCGGCACCTGGCCCCGCTGCGCACCGGCTACCCGGACGGGCTGCCCCGCCGCATCTCCGGGTACGCCCTCGACGCCCTGCTGCCCGAACGCGGCCACGACGTGGCCCGCTCCTTCGTCGGCAGCGAGGGGACGCTCGGGGTGGTGACGGAGGCGACCGTACGGCTCGTTCCGCTGCCCGCCGCGCCCGTGCTCGTCGTCCTCGGGTACGCGGACGAGAGCGCGGCGGCCGACGCGGCGGCCGGGCTCCTCCCGTACGGGCCCCTGACGGTCGAGGGCATGGCCGCCGATCTGGTGCCGGGCGGCGGGCGGGGCCTGCCGAGGGGCGGGGCGTGGCTGTTCTGCGAGACCGACGGGGAGGCGGCGGCCCGCGCACTGGTCCGGGCGGCGGACGCGGTCGACACGGCCGTGATCCGTGACCCGGCCGGGCAGCGGGCGCTGTGGCGCGTCCGCGAGGACGCGGCCGGGACCGCCACCCGGGGCCCCGGCGGCGGAGCCGGCCCGGGACCGGACGGCGTGGCCGGAGCCGGAGGAGCGGGCCGGGGAGAGGCGTGGCCCGGCTGGGAGGACTGCGCGGTGCCGCCCGCCCGCCTCGGCGCCTATCTGCGGGAGTTCCGTGCCCTGCTGGCCGAACACGGCCTCCGGGGCGTCCCCTACGGGCACTTCGGCGAGGGCTGCGTCCACGTCCGCATCGACTTCGACCTGTGGACGGCGAAGGGCGTGGGGGAGTTCCGCCGCTTCTCCGAGGCCGTCGCCGACCTCGTCGTCGCCCACGGCGGCTCGCTCTCCGGCGAACACGGCGACGGGAAGGCGCGGGCGGAACTGCTCCCGAAGATGTACGGAGCGGAACTGGTCGGCCTGTTCGGCGCCGTGAAGGACCTGTGGGACCCGGACGGCGGCCTCAACCCCGGCATGCTCGTCCGCCCCGAACCCCTGGACTCGGGCCTGCGCTTCACCGGCCTGCCGCTCGCCGGACCGGGGCGGGAGGCGGCCCGCTGCGTCGGCGTCGCGAAATGCCGCACGGGCGGACCGGCCCCCGCCCCGGCGGCCGGAGCTCCGGTCCCGGCACCGGCGCCGGGCACGGGCGTGATGTGCCCCTCGTACCGCGTCACCGGGGAGGAGAAGCACTCCACACGGGGCCGGGCCCGGCTGCTGCACGAGATGGCGCTCGGCGAGGTGATCACCGACGGATGGCGCTCCGAGGAGGTCCGCGAGGCGCTCGACCTCTGCCTGTCCTGCAAGGGCTGCCGCAGCGACTGCCCGGTCGGCGTCGACATGGCCGCGTACAAGGCGGAGTTCCTCGACCGGCACTACGCGGGCCTGTCCGCCCTGCGCCGGCCGCGCGCCCACTGGACGGTGGGCCGGCTGCCGCACTGGCTCGGCGTCTTCGGTCGCGGCCTGAACGCGGCCATGCGCCTGCCGTTCGCGGCCCGCCTCGCCGGGATCACGCCCGAACGGTCCCTGCCGAGGGTGGCGGAGCGTTCCTTCACCTCCTGGTACGGGGAGCGGGGCTCGACCCGCCCGCCCGCGCTGACCCTCTGGCCCGACACCTTCACCGAGCACCTGGCCCCGCACGTCGGGCGGGCCGCCGTCCGGGTCCTGGAAGCGGCGGGGCTCGGCAGCACGCTGCCGCCGGGCCGGGTCTGCTGCGGGCTCACGTACGTGTCCACCGGCCAGCTGGGCGCCGCGCGGAGGGTCATGCGCCGCACCCTCGACGTCACCGAGGACCTCCGGGGACCGGTCGTGGTCCTCGAACCCTCCTGCGCGGCCACCCTCCGCGCCGACCTGCCGGCCCTGCTGCCGGACGACCCCCGGGCCGGGCGTCTGGCCGCGTCCGTACGCACCTTCGCGGAGGCCCTGGAGACCCTCGCGCCCGACTGGGAACCGCCGCGTCTCGACCGCCCCGTCACCGGGCAGACCCACTGCCACCAGCACGCCGTCCTCGGCGACGCCGCGGACCGGCGGCTGCGTGCCCGCGCCGGACTCACCGGCGACCTCGCGGGCGGCTGCTGCGGCCTGGCGGGCGACTTCGGCGTCACCCCCGGCCACTACGAGGTCTCCGTCGCCTGCGCCGAGGACCAGCTGCTCCCTGCCCTCAGGGCGGCCCCCGAGGACGCGGCCGTCCTCGCGGACGGCTTCTCCTGCCGCACCCAGATCGGCGACCTGACCCCCTACCGGGGCCGCCACCTCGCGGAACTCCTGGCGGAGGGCCTCCGGGAGGGACTGGAGGACGGGTAGGGGGCTGGGGGCGCGGGGGCCGCCGGGCCCGGGTATCGCTCCGGCTTGTCATGCTCTTGCGGCTCGGTGGGGTGGGGCTGGGTTCGTGCCCCGGGTGGGTGGGTGAAGTCCTGTCGGTGGGTGGGGAAGGCCCGGACGAGCGAACTCGACTCGGACTGCGGGTAACCCCGGGTGAATCGGCCCTCCCGGCACCCTGTTGGGTGCATTCCGTAGCGGAAATGCTCGTGGAGAGGACCCCACCCCTACCGGCGGTGACCAGCGGGCCTGAACCTCAACGGAAGGCGCGACTCTCGGAGAGAGGGCGGCCGCGCCAGAAGCTCGCGAAGGCGGGCACGCCGTTGTGCGCCGCCCGCTGCCGCGTGCGCCTCGTGACCCAAGTTCCCCCGATCGAAGGGAGGTTCGCCCTTTCGGGCCCCGCGCCCCGCCGGGCCCGTTACGCTCCGCCACAGCCGACAATGGGGGTGACTTCCTCGTGGTCAACGTCCGAGATCTGGATCCGAGCGCCTCACCGCTGAGCTACTACGGATCCGAACTCCGCCGCCTACGCGAAGCCGCAGGCCTCCGACAAGCCCAGTTGGGCGAGATCGTGTACTGCACGGGCTCCCTCATCGGCCAGATCGAGACCGCGAAGAAGGTCCCCACCCGGGACTTCTCCGAGCGCATCGACGCCGCCCTGATGACGGGGGGCGTGTTCTCGCGCCTGATCGGCCTCGTGCTGCGGAGCCAACTTCCGAACTGGTTCCAGCCGTACGCGGAGATGGAAGCGAAGGCCGCGTACATCTCCACGTACCAGTGCCAGCTCGTCTACGGCCTGCTGCAGACGGAGGCGTACGCCCGTGCCGTGCTGAGTGTCGAGGGCACCGACACACTGGACGAGAGGGTGGCGGCCCGCATGGAGCGGCAGCGGATACTCGACCGCGACCACCCGCCTGTCCTCTGGGTCGTCCTGGACGAGGCCGTCCTGCACCGGGAGATCGGCGGACCGGAGGTGATGCGCGAACAGTTGGCGCACCTGCTGAGCTTTGCCGACAACCCGTGGGTGCACATCCAGGTGCTGCCGAACACGGTGGGAGAACACCCTGGCCTACTCGGCTCCTTCAACCTCCTGCGTTTCGAGGACGACCCCGACCTCTTCTACTGCGAGACCTACGACTCGGGTCACATGACCGCGAATTCCCAGGTGATCAGGGAACGTTCCGTCGGTTACGCTCGCCTTCAGGCGATGGCGCTCTCGCCAGAGGATTCCGCCACGCTGATCGCGCGCGTCATGGAGGAACGGTATGGACCCGGTGCAGTGGCGTAAGTCCTCGTACAGCGGCCCCAACGGTGGCGACTGCGTCGAGTGCGCCCCCCTCGGGCCCGCCGCCTGGCGCAAGTCCTCGTACAGCGGCAACACCGGCGGCGAGTGCGTCGAGGTCGCCGATCTCTCCGCCCACGTCGCCGTGCGGGACTCCAAGGACCCCGCCGGGCCCCACTTCCGTGCCACGCCCGCCGCCTTCGCGGTGTTCGTCGCCGCCGCCGCGCAGGGGCGGCTCGGCTAAAGCTCTGACGGTTCGGCGCGGATGATGTCGCGGGCCATGGCGACCAGCGCGGCCGTCGCCGGATGCGGGAAGGCGTCGCGCCAGGCCAGCAGGACCGGGAGCGGCGGGGCGTCGGTGAGCGGGCGGTAGATGACGCCCGGGTACGGGTGGAGCGCGGCCGTGGAGGCGGAGGAGACGCCGACGCCCCGGCCGGCGGCGATGGCGGTGAGCCAGTCGTCGGTGTTGGCGACGGTGAGGGTGCTCGTCGGGCGGGCCGTGGGCGGCCAGAGGGCCGGTGCGGTGGTGCCGGAGACGGTGTTGAGGACCACCGTCTCGTCGGCGAGATCCGCGAGGGCCAGGGAGGGCCGGGCGGCGAGGGGCCCGTCGGCGGGGAGCGCGGCCACGCGGGGTTCGGTGGTCAGTTCGGTGGTGACGAGGCCGGGGGCCTCGACCGTGCCGCGCAGGAGGGCGGCGTCGACCTCGCCCCGGGCGAGACCGGCCGTGCGGTCGTCCACGCGGAGCAGCTCCAGCGGTGTTTCCGGGTGTTCGCGCTGCCAGCGGCGGAGCAGGGGCGTGGTGTACCGGCCGAACGCCGACCAGGCGTGTCCGAGGCGCAGGGGCCGGTGGCGGAGGCGGGCCGGGTCGACGGCCGCTTCGAAGGCGGCGAGGGCGGCGGCCGCCCGGTCGCGGAAGGCGTGACCTTCGGCCGTGAGGGCCAGGTGGTGGGTGGAGCGGTCCACCAGCCGTGCGCCGAGGTGCTGTTCGAGCGCGGCGAGCGTGCGGGAGACGGCCGGCTGGGTGAGGTGGAGGCGTGCCGCCGCCCGCGTCAGACTCGACTCCTCCGCGATGACGAGGAAACAGCGCAGGTGACGCAGCTCGATGCTCATGCGTCCGGAGCATAACCCCAGCGCAATCGGCATTTCCGGTGCCGCGCGGAGGGCTCGTAGCGTGAAAGCGGAATGCCGAAGACAGGGCGGGTGAGGTCCAGTATGGTGTACTGGCAGTCCAGCCTGTTGAACTGAACGTGTGAGGAGCCGCTCCGGTGGACAGCCCGGTCAAGGACATCATCCCGGCCGCGCCGGTCACCACCCCGGAGGCGGCGGCCGTACCGGATCCGGCGGGCGGGAGCGCGGGCCACCGGTTCGGGCCCGTCGCGCTCGTCGTCGCCGGCGGCCTCTCGGTCCAGTTCGGGTCGGCGGTCGCCGTGCTGCTGATGCCCCGGGCCGGTGCGCTAGGTGTCGTGACGCTGCGGCTCGTCCTGGCCGCCGCCGTGCTGCTGATCGTGTGCCGGCCGAAGGTGCGCGGCTACGGCCGCGCCGACTGGGGGACCGTCGTCGCCTTCGGCACCGCCATGGCGGGGA
>NZ_JAPSIW010000996.1 GCF_031178505.1 Streptomyces sp.
ACTGGGCCAGGACTCCGGCCAGCGCCGGTACCTGGAGGGCGGCCGAGCGGATCATCGTGGCGAGCACGGGGTTGCGCTTGTGCGGCATCGCCGAGGAGGCCCCCCTGCCCGCACCGCCCGGCTCGGTCACCTCACCGATCTCGGTGCGGGCCAGTACGAGCACGTCCGCCGCGATCTTGCCGAGGGCGCCCGCGGTGTGCGCGAGAGCCGCCCCGAGGTCCGCGACCGGCGTGCGCAGCGCGTGCCAGGGCAGACGCGGCACGGCCAAGCCCGTCTCGTCGGCGAACGCGGCGACGAGGTCACCGGCGACGGCTTCGTCGTCGGCGTCCGCGCCGGCGTACTGCGCGTAGCCGGCCAGGGTGCCCGCCGCTCCGCCCAGGGAGACGGGCAGCCCGTCCACCGCGATCCGCTCCAGCCGCTCCACGGAGTCCAGGACGCCCTGCCGCCAGCCCGCCGCTTTCAGCCCGAACGTGGTGGGCACCGCCTGGGTGGCGAGGGTACGGCCGGCCATGACCGTGTCCCGGTGGGCCCCCGCCAGCCCGGTCAGCGCCTCGGCGACGGTCCGCAGGTCGGCCACGATCAGCCGCAGCGCCCTCGCCGACACCAGCATCGCGCCCGTGTCGAAGACGTCCTGGCTCGTGGAGCCCCGGTGCACGTACTCGACGGCCCCGGGCGCCTCGGCCGCCACCACCTCCGTCAGCGCGCCGATCAGAGCGACGACCGGGTTGGCCGTCTCGCGGGCGGCCAGCGCCAGTCGCCGCACGTCGAGCCGTTCGGCACGGGCCGCCGCCGTGATCGCCGACGCGGCGGCGGCGGGGACGGTGCCGCACCGGGCCTGGGCACGGGCGAGGGCGGCCTCGGCGTCCAGCATCGCCTGCACCCAGGCCGCGTCACCGACGGCCGCCTCGACGGCGGTGCCCGCGCGTACCGGGGAGAGCAGCCCCACGTCCAGGTGACCGGGCGTCCGGCCGTCCGGCGGCCCGACGTGCGACGGCCCGTCGCCGCGGGCCGTCATGCCGCGGTCCTCGGCGCGGGGGCCGCGGCGACGGCGGCCGGGACGGCCCGGCCGGAGGGGGCGGGCGCCGGTGGCGCCAGGGAGGTGACGGACGGCGCGGGCAGGGCGAGGGCCGCGGCCGCGATGGCGTCGGAATCCTCCAGCGTGACCGAGCCGACCCCGGGCCGGATGCCGGCCGCGGTCACCCAGTGCACGCCCTCGGTGGGCACCCCGTGGGCGAAGCGCCGCGGATGCGGCACGCCCCGGCCGTCGAGCAGGTTGCAGGGCCGCCCGGACACGGCGAGCCCGCCGGTCTCGTAGTCGGCCCCGTCGCTGCCGGGCACCCGATGCGCGGCGCACTGGCCGGTGCGCAGCAACTGCCTCATCAACGGGTCCGCGGTGCGGCGCAGAGCCGTCTGCGGCAGCCGGGCCTCGATGAGCGTGGTGGCCCGGAAGCGGACGCCTTCGATCTCCTGTGAGGTGGCGACGAAGCACGCCCCGTCCGGACCGTCCGTCTCGGTGTCCACCCGCATGCCGGGGCCGGTGACCTCCAGGATCCCGGCGTCCATCAACGCGGCCATCTCCTCGATCCGGGAAGGGGGCGGGCCGATGGACAGGTAGGCGTTGAGCGGCGTGTACCACCGGTCCAGTTCGTCACGGTGGGAGGCGGCGTCCAGTCCGCCGTGGTCGACGGCGAGCCGGATCTCGTTGCGCAGGTCCCGCAGCACGTCCAGGGCCGCCTTGAGGGGGCCGCTGACATTGCCCTCCCGGGCCCGGCGCACGTCCTCGTCGAGGTAGCCGCGCAGCCACGTCCGGAAGGCGGCCGGGCCGTCGAAGGCGTGCGACGCGGTGGGGCGGGCGATCCGCTCCCAGTCCCAGCGCTCGTGGGCGCCGACACCGGCCTCGTCCAGCAACCGTTCCTCGGCCGCGCCCGGTTCGGCG
>NZ_JAPSIW010000997.1 GCF_031178505.1 Streptomyces sp.
CAGGCCGGCGTAGCGCCCGCGGTACGCGGCCAGGGCACGGGTGAGCCAGGCGTCGCCGTCGAACTGGACGTACGACCCGGCACAGCGGGCGGTACTTCGTGTTCGACTTGTCCGCGGTGAAGTAGCGGCCGGTCAGGCCCGGAGCCTTGGCCGCAGCCAGGTCGGGGACGGTGGTGCGGTGCCGGCGGCGCAACCGGACCCCTTCGATCCCGGACTCCCGCATGATCCTGGCGACCTGTGGTTGACCGCCTCACCGTTCGTCTCGCGGAGCCCGGCGGTGATCCTTGGGGTTCCGTAAGTGCCGTCCGATTTCTGGTGCACCGCCCGTATCCGGGCGGCCAACTGTGCGTCGGCTGCCCGCCGGGCAGCCCGGTCCCCGTCGTCGCTGGGGCTGAGCGCGAGGCGGTTCGCGCGGTAGGAGCGGAGGTGAGCTGGCCAGGGGGCCGACCGCGCACGGCTGTATGGACCCGTGCGGGATCCCTGAGCCGGATCGTGACCGTGATCGGTCGGCGTTTTCGCCTGGCCCGCACCGTTCAGGGCGTGCGGGACTGCTGCCGCTCGGCGGTCGGCCCGATACCTTGCGGGTACCGCATGCTCCGGTGGCACTGCGGCCGAGAGCCGCGCGTCGGCTCCTGCGGCACCGGGAGTTCGGCCTCCGGTCGACGCCCCTTCCCGTCCCGTGGCCGGCACGCCGGTCAGCGCGGTGCGCGGCCGTCGCCCCGGTGTGCCGGCCGATCGCGTTCTTGCGCCCTCCTTCGTGTGGCCGGGGCCGCGGATGCGGCGGGCCGGTCAGCCCGTCTGCGCGGACGGTCGCGTGCTGACGGCCGCCACGCGTGCTTCGTTGCCGGTCACCGTGTTGCGCAGCCGTCCGATGCGCTCCACCTCGACCTCGACGGTGTCGCCGGGCTGGAGCAGCCACGGTGGCGTGCGGGCGTACCCGACGCCGGAGGGGGTGCCGGTGGCGAGCAGGTCGCCGGGGCGCAGGGTGAGGGTGCGGGAGATGTGGGCGAGTGTGTCGCCGACGCCGTACACCATGTCGGCGGTGCTGCCGTCCTGGACCACCTCGCCGTTGACGTAGGTGCGTAGTCGCAGCCCGTCCCGCAGGTCGCCCACCTCGGCGGCGGGGACGAGGGGTCCCAGCGGGCCGGAGCGGTCGCCGTTCTTGCCGAGGATCCACTGCGAGGTGAGTTTCTGGGCCCGGCGTGAGGTGAGGTCGTTGAACGCCGAGTAGCCGACGACCGCCGCCAGGGCCTCCTGCGGCGAGGCGTCCACGAGGGGGGCGCCGACCCACGCGACGATCTCGCCCTCCCAGTCGAGTCCGTCCTCCCCGGACGGCACGGGTACTTCGGCGCCGTCCACCGTGAGTGACTGGGTCCAGCGGGCGAACAGCGTGGGGTGGGCGGGGAGTTCACGGTCGCGGAAGGAGCCTTCGGCGACGTGTTCGAGGTAGTTCAGGCCGACGCAGATCACCCGGGCGTCCGGCAGCACCGGCGGGACCAGTTCTCCTGCGGACACGGCGACGGCGGGTTCGCCGGGCCCACGGGCGAGGTGGCCGCGGGGATCGGACCAGAACTCCTCCAGCCCGGCCAGCACCGTCACCTCGTGTCCGTCCGGTGAGAGGCATCCGACCTCGGTCGCGGTGCCCTGCCTGCGGAATCCGACCACGCGCATGTGCCGTCTCCTGTCGACGCAACCTTCGAAGGTGAAACCCTTTAAAGGTTCGGAGGTTTTGTGTTTCCATGGCGACTATGCCTGACAACAACGGCGAGGGACAAGGCGCCGGCTCGACCGACGGCTCCGCGAGCTTCCGGCACCCGGGGGCCGGCCTGCCGGCCGGCGGCGCGCGGACCCGGGCGGAGCGGCTGGCCGAGGCGCTCGACGCCCGCATCCGCAGCGGCGGGCTGGCGGCCGGGGACCCGGTCGGCACGCTGG
>NZ_JAPSIW010000289.1 GCF_031178505.1 Streptomyces sp.
GGGAGCGGCCGCGCCGCTCGCGGACCTCGCGCCGGCCGGGCACGCCCCCGTCTTCCTCGACGTCCTCGGCGAGACCCGGCGGGAGGGCTTCGAGCAGATCCGTTCGGCGCCCCCGGGGCTCGTACGGACGGAGCTGGCCCGGGTGTACGCGGGGCAGGGCGCCCCACCGCGCTGGGTGCGGGGCCTGTACGAGGGCGAGGCGGAGGCGTGGCGGACCGTGGACCGGGCGCAGCGAGCGGCGTACGAGACGGTCCTCGCCCCGGTGTGGCCGCTCGTCCAGGACCTGCACCGGGCGGAGTTCGCCCGGCACGCGCTCGCCGTGGCGGAGCGGGGACTCGGGGCGGCCCTTCCGGCCCTGGTGCCGGGTTCGCGCCTGCGGGACGGGGTCTGGGAGGCGGCGGGCGCGGTGGCCGGGCGGGGCGGTGGGGGCCGGGACGTACGGCTCGGCGGGCGGGGGCTGGTGCTGCTGCCGACCTTCCACTGGCGGGGCGGCCCGCTCGTGCAGGACCTGCCGGGCCGTCCGGTGGTCCTCGCCTGCCCGGCGGGCCCGGGCCTGCCCCTCGTACCCCTGGCGGCCGCCGCGTCCGGCGAGGGTCTGGCGGGCGTGCTGGGCCGTACCCGGGCGGAGGTGCTGCTCGCCCTGGCGGAGCACCGGACGACCACGGAGCTGGCGCGCCGAACCGGTGTCAGCGACGCGACCGCCTCGGCCCACGCCGCGGCGCTGCGGGCGGCGGGGCTGATCACGACGGTGCGGACGGGCCGTTCGGTCCACCACGCGCGCACCGGCCTGGGTTCCCTCCTGACCGGCCCGGCCGGGGGCCGTCCGCCCGGGGCGGGACACGGAACGGACTGACCGCGAAGGAAGACGGCCGGGGCCGTACTACCGCAGGGCGTCGGCGACCTCGCGGGCCGCGTCGACCACCCGGGGGCCCACCCGCTCCGGGACGGCGTCGGTGAGCATGACGACGCCGACGCTGCCCTCGATGCCGGTGACGCCGATGAGAGGGGCGGCGGCACCGCTGGCGCCGGCTTCCAGTTCGCCGTGGGTGAGGGTGTAGGTGGGCTCGGTCAGTCCGCCCTGGCGGGCGGCGAGGATCGCGCGCCCGGCGGCCCCCCGGTCGAGCGGGTGGCGGAAGCCGGCCCGGTAGGCGACGTGGTAGTCGGTCCAGGTGGGTTCGACCACCGCGACGGCGAGCGCCTCGGAGCCGTCGACGAGCGTGAGGTGGGCCGTGGCGCCTATGTCCTCGGCGAGCGAGCGGAGCGCGGGCAGCGCGGCCTCGCGCACCAGCGGGTGGACCTGGCGGCCGAGCCGGAGCACGCCGAGGCCGACGCGGGCGCGTCCGCCGAGGTCACGTCGGACCAGGGCGTGCTGTTCGAGCGTGGCGAGCAGTCGGTACACGACGGTCCGGTTGACGCCGAGCCGGTTGGACAACTCGGTGACCGTCAGGCCGTGGTCGGTGTCGGCGAGCAGTTTGAGGACTCTGAGTCCCCGGTCGAGCGTCTGGGAGGTCTCCGCGGTCACGACGCCCTCTCCTTCGGAGTGAGTGGCGGCGGACTCCCACGGGGTTGCGACGCCGGTCCCGTCGGCGACGCACGTCAGAGGCCGCCGGCAGGAAGGGGTACACCGGCTGCGCTCCGCGGCGGCGCTGCCACGGGGCGATAGCTTTGAGCCGGGACAGTAGCGACCCGCTCCGCTCAGCGGAAGACCTCGTCCAGAATCCGGGCGCAGGCGGGCGGAAGGATGCCGGTTCGGGAGCAAAGTCCCGTGGACAGGGGACTTCGGCGGACAAGACGCGCTATGTCGGCGCCCTCGGCCGGGCCCTGGCCGCGGACCGCCCCACACGCCGGCCACCCGTCCGTCGCCCGCCCGCCCCCGTCCGCCGCGCCGGTCACGGCCGGATCGGGTGCCTGGGCCACGTGAGCCGGGCGGGATGCCGTGCGCGGACCCGCGTGAGGCCCGACCGCACGGCGCGGGCATGCGTGAGGCCCGTACGCACGCCGTCGTACGGGCCTCGTTCTCACCGGCCGCCTCGTCTCCCCGGCCGCCTCGTTCTCACCGGCCGGGGAGCGGGCGGGGTCACCGCATGCGGGTGGCCCACTCCTGGACCTTCTTGATCCGTTCACGGATCTGCCCGGCCGTCGCCTCCGCGCTCGGCGGGCCGCCGCAGACCCGCCGGAGCTCGGTGTGGATGACGCCGTGCGGCTTGCCGCTCTGGTGAACGTACGCGCCGACCATCGTGTTGAGCTGTTTCCTCAGCTCCAGGAGCTCCTTGTGGGAAACGACGGGCCGCCGCTCCGCCGGAAGCTCCAGGAGGTCGGCCTCGCTGTCCGGCCTCTTGCGGCTGTGCGCGATCTGCCGGGCCTGCCGCTTCTGGAGGAGCAACTGCACCTGGTCGGGTTCGAGGAGCCCGGGAATGCCCAGGTAGTCCTGCTCCTCCTCGCTGCCGGGGTGGGCCTGCATGCCGAACTCGGCGCTGTTGTACAGCACGCGGTCGAAGACGGCGTCGGACTCCAGCGCCTCGAACGGCAGCATGTCCTGCTCGCCCGTGTCCTCGTCCTGCTGGCGCTCGGCCTCCGCCATCTCCTTCTCGGACTCGGCGTACGGGTCCTCCTCGCCCTCCTTCTTCGGCTTGTCGAGGACGTGGTCGCGCTCGACCTCCATCTCGTTGGCGAAGCCGAGGAGGCTGGGGATGGTGGGAAGGAACACCGAGGCGGTCTCGCCGCGCCTGCGGGAACGTACGAAACGGCCGACGGCCTGGGCGAAGAACAGCGGGGTCGAGATCGTCGTGGCGTAGACGCCGACCGCGAGGCGGGGCACGTCGACGCCCTCGGACACCATGCGGACGGCGACCATCCACCGGTCGTTGTTCTCGCTGAACTCGTCGATGCGGCTGGAGGCTCCGGCGTCGTCGGAGAGGACGACGGTGGCCTTGGTGCCGGTGATCTCCCGGATCAGTTTGGCGTAGGCGCGGGCCGAGTCCTGGTCGGAGGCGATGACGAGGCCGCCGGCGTCCGGGATGGACTTGCGGACCTCGGTGAGCCGCTGGTCGGCGGCGCGCAGCACGTTCGGCATCCAGTCGCCGCGCGGGTCGAGCGCGGTGCGCCAGGCCTGCGAGACGGCGTCCTTGGTCATCGGCTCGCCGAGGCGCGCGGCGATCTCGTCGCCGGCCTTGGTGCGCCAGCGCATGTTGCCGCTGTAGGAGAGGAAGATGACCGGCCGGACGACGCCGTCGCCGAGGGCGTTGCCGTAACCGTAGGTGTAGTCCGCGGACGACCTGCGGATGCCGTCGTTCCCCTCCTCGTACGTGACGAACGGGATCGGGTTCGTGTCGGAACGGAACGGGGTGCCGGTGAGGGCGAGGCGCCGCGTGGCCGGCTCGAAGGCCTCCAGGCAGGCCTCGCCCCAGGACTTGGAGTCTCCGGCGTGATGGATCTCGTCCAGGATGACGAGGGTCTTGCGCTGTTCGCAGCGGTTGCGGTGGAGCATGGGCCGCACGCCGACACCGGCGTAGGTGAGGGCGACGCCGTCGTACTCCTTGCTGAGCGGCCCGGCGCTGTACTCCGGGTCCAGCTTGATCCCTATCCGCGCGGCCGCCGCGGCCCACTGCTTCTTCAGGTGCTCGGTGGGTGCGACGACGGTGACCTGCTGCACGACGTGGTGGTGGAGCAGCCAGGACGCGAGGGTCAGCGCGAAGGTGGTCTTGCCGGCGCCGGGCGTGGCGACCGCGAGGAAGTCACGAGGCTGCTCCTGGATGTACTTCTCCATGGCCCCCTGCTGCCAGGCGCGCAGCTTGTTGGCGGTGCCCCAGGGGGCGCGGCCGGGGAAGGCGGGAGAGAGGTGGTGTGAGGAGGTGGCGGTGGTAGTCACGATCTCCGGTTCGACGCTCGTCCAGATATGACAACCGGGCCACCTTACCGGCGGCCCGCCCGGAACCTCGTACGAAACAGGGCGGTGCCGCGGCGGTTGCGATCCACCTCACGTCGGGCGCCGAACGCGGGCGTGGCGGCTGTGCTCCGTGCCGGCCGGGCCCGTTCTCAGTGACCGCCACGTCCCTGACCAGGGATTCCCGCGGCCCCCCGGGAGGGCTGGAGACGGGTCGCCACCCAGGCGCCCACCGCCGCCACACCCGCCATGGGCAGGAAGACCGCGGCGAAGGCGGCCGGGTGGGAGCTGGTGGCCGCCGGCACGTGGGTGGCGGCCGCGTGGCCCACGGCGCCGCCGCCGAGGGCGGCGAAGGCGGCGCCGCCGGCCGACAGCAGCAGCACGTTGGAGAGGCCGTCGGAGATCTGGAGGGCGGCGGAGTTGGCGCCGGCCTCGTGCGGGGCCGACAGCTTCATCAGCAGCACGCTCGTGGAGGAGATCACCGCGCCCATGCCCAGGCAGCCCAGGCCCCAGGCCACGGCGACCACCCACACCGGCACGGCGTGGACGAGGACCGCCGGGGCGGTGCCGATCGCCACCGCCACGAGGACCATGCCGCCGATCACGAGCCGCTCGGTGTACGGCTCGGTCCACGGCCGCGACTGGATCCAGGAACCGAGCGCCCAGGTGAGGCCGCCTGCGGCGAGGGAGAGCCCGGCCAGGGTGGGGCTGAGGCCGCGCTGGGTGACCAGCATCAGCGGCACGAAGGACTCAGCGGCGATGAAGGACCCGGCGGCGATGCCGCGCAGCAGGACGACGGAGGGCAGTCCGCGCGCGGCCCGGGCGGTACCGCGCGGCAGGAGGCCGCGGACGGCGGGCACGAGGAGCGCGGCGCCCACGGCGGCGGGCAGCAGGGAGAGCCAGCGCAGTTCCTGCCCGGCGTACTGGAGGAGCCCCGCGCCCGCCGAGATGCCGAGCGCCAGCCGGATCCGCCGCCGGTCCCACGGCTGGACCGGCGCGGAGGGGTCGGCGGGGCCGGAGGCGGTGCGGCGGATCGCGGGGAGGGCGAGGGCGAGCGGGAAGACGACGAGGACGGGGATGCCGACGAAGACCCAGCGCCAGCCCAGGTGCTCGGTGATCGTGCCGGAGGCGAGCGGGCCGACGACCGAGGGCACGACCCAGCTGGCGGCGAAGGCGGCCATGATCGCGGGCCTCAGGTGTTCGGCGTAGGCCCGGCTGACGATGACGTACAGCGCGACGATGACCAGCCCGCCGCCGAGCCCCTGCACGGCCCGGCCGAGGACGAAGACCCACATGGCACCGGCGGTCCCCGACAGGAGCAGGCCCGCGGCGAAGGCGCTGATGCCGGTGGCGAGCGGGGCGAGCGGCCCGTTGCGGTCGGACCACTGCCCGGCGAGGACCATGCCGAAGAGGCTGGTGGTGAAGTACGCGGAGAAGGCGAAGGCGTAGAGCGGGATGCCGTGCAGCTCGCGGGCGGCGACGGGCATCGCGGTGCCGACGGCGGTGGCCTCGAAGGCGATGAGGAGGACAACGGAGACGATGCCGACGCTGAGCGCCCGGTGTGCGGAGTCGAGCACGGAGCCCCGCGGGGGCTCGACCGGCGTTTTCGGGGGGACGGTGTCGTCGGCGCCGGTCGCGGCGTCGTGGGGTTCGAGGGCGCTCATCCCCCCAGAGTAAGAGGTGAAGCAGGCAGTGACCCCTGTCAGGAGTCCCGGTTCTCCTCGGTCCTGCGACGTACGACTCCGGCGCCGGTCACCCTCCGGCCGGGCCGCGCCCGTGCGGCCCTCCCGCCCCGTCGCGCGTCCTGACGGCCCCTCCCGGGCCGTTCCGAGGCCTTCTGTGAACGGCGTGTGGCGGCGGTACGGCAGTCGCGTTGCACGCCGGCCGGCCCCCTTGAGGCCCTTCCTGGCGCGGCCCTACGGTCGTACCAGCACGCACGACCGTGTGCCCGAGTGGTTGAGGGGCTCGCCTGCAAAGCGAGTGACGCCGGTTCGATTCCGGTCACGGTCTCTGACGGATTCCTGGTCACCGCCGGGGTCCCCGCGGATCTTCACGGGCGCCCGGCGGCTGTGCCACAGACCGCGCATGAGCGATCAAGGAAGACGCAAGGTGGGCGTCGTCGCCGGCACGGCCCTCGCCGGGGCCCTGCTGCCGGGCATCACCCTCGGCACGGGGATGGCGGACGCCGTCCCCGCGGTCCTCATGGCCTCCGTGGTCCCGGCGGTGCTCACCCGACTGATCTTCATCGGCCCCTCGGGCCGCGTGCCCCTCCCGGCCCTCGCCGCCTTCGGCCTGGCCGGCTTCGTCCAGGACGCCCTGATCTGGTGGCTGCTGTCCTGGCTGGGCCCGAGGTTCTCCACCCTCCACAGCGAGGGCTTCGCGACGATCCGCCTCGCGGCCCTCTGCACCCGGGGGCGGTCCTCCTGATCTCCCAGCTCCCCTCATCACATCGCCCGGCCGAGGACCGAGCGCCGCCCCACCGCGCGCGTCACGGCAGCAGGTCGTCGGGCACCTTCACCTGCTCCCGGCAGCCGAGGAGCTCCCGCGCACTGCGCGCCAGAGCGGCGAGAAGCCGCTCCTCCGGCACCTCCGCCGCCTCCCCGGAAGCCTTGTGGAGCACGGCGACCTCCAGGGGCAGCTCCGCGCCCTGCCCGGGAGCCGTGCCCGGCACGGTGCACGGCATGACGAGCGGCGTTCCCCAGACGTCGGGCCGGGACGCGACGTACACCCCGTCCGCGACGGTACGCCAGCGGAACCTGCCCTTCCCCGAGCTCACGTGATCGATGTCGTACATCGACCACCCGACGGTCGCGGTGATCACCCGCCCGTCGCCGCCGCCCTCGATCTCGCAGGGATGCTGGACCTGCCGCCGCAGATCGTCCGCCCCGGCCCGCCACTCCCGCGCCTGAGCGACCAGCCGGCCCTCCACCTCCCCCGGCGCCCGCCCGTGCGGCCTGAACCCCTCACCGAACGCGTCCCGCAGAGCACCGACACTCTCCGCGCCGAAGACCTCCTGGCAGGCCCGCAGGGCGGCGGGATCGGGCGCGGGGGCCTGCTCCCCCGCGCCCGAGCAGGCGGTCGCGGCGAGCAGCAGACCGGCGACCCCCGCCACCGGCCGGCCCGCGACGGCTACCGCTCGCCGCGCCACTTCTTCTCCGTGAGCACCGGCCGCTCGGGCAGCCCCGCGTCGTTCTCGCAGCCCAGCTCCTTCACGACCGCCAGCGTGACGGAGTGGAGGACGGTGAGGTACGCCTCGCGGGTGGCCGGGGTGTTCGGGGGGAGTTCGTCCGAGGGGGCCTTGCTGAACCGGAGGAAGCCCTGGATGGGAGCGGGCTTCCGCTCGGACCCCTTCAGCTCCGGGCTCGAGCACTGGACGAAGAGGCTCGCCGACCTGTCGTCCACGACGGCCTCCCGGCCCATCGCGTAGAGGTGTCGGCCGGGGGCCTTCGCGCCCTTTCCTGTGTCGTACAGGTCGTCCTCGCCGTACAGGTGGAAACTAACCGTGAGCAGAGGTCTGTCGCTCTGGTGCCTGACCTCGCACATGGCCGGGTGCTGCCCGTGGAGGTCGCCCTTCGCCTGGTCGTCGGCCAGGTCCTGCGCGACCCTCCGGAGACCGCTCCCCTCGGCTTCCTGGAAAGTCTTCGCCCCCATCACCCGTTCCAGCGCCTCGGCCGCCCCGGGCGAGAGCGTGCCGTCGCACTGCTGGGCGGCGCTGACCTCCGTCGCCTCCTCGTCGCCGCCGCAGGCGGTGAGGAGGAGACCGAGGGCAAGCACGGTCGAGAGGGCCACGGACGCTCTGCTCATCGGGATTCCTCGGGGGTCGGAAGCGGACGGTCAGCCGGTCTCGGGCGCGTTGCCCGTCTGGTTCGCGTGGTCGTTGCCCTTCGCGTAACCGCCGTCGACCGATTCGATCATGTCCTGCCTGAAGTCGCTGCTCACCTTGTCGCTGTGCTGGGCGAGGAAGCGTTCCATGGGGG
>NZ_JAPSIW010000998.1 GCF_031178505.1 Streptomyces sp.
CGTCCGTGCCGCGTGAGCGCACCGACAACCGGGAGTTGTCGAGTTCCAGTCCGACGAAGGCCGCACGGGAGGCCGGGGCGGTCCGGGCGTCGAGGTGGTGGGCGACCCGCAGCAGGGACTCGGCCACGTGCCCACGGTCAGGAGCGCCGGCGAGGCATTCCCGGGCCGCCTCGAACACGCGGTCCAGGTCGGCCCGGTCACCGGTGTGCTCGAAACGCCGTACGAGGGCGTGGAGCCGGCCGGCCAGGCGCTCGCCCCGGTCCGCGTGGTCGGCCGGAGTCGCCGCCAGGATGTCCGCCCAGAGGGCGATCGCCTCGTCCAGCCGGGCCAGGTCGCCCGACCTGTCGTACCAGGCGACGGTGGCGTGGAGGAGGTTGGCGAGGGTGACCACGCCGTCCTCACCGTCCTCGGGCGAGGTCAGGCCGACCGCCTGGCGCCCCGTGTGGACCGCGCGCCGCAGGTCCGCCGGCTCGTCCCCGTGCTGGAACCTGCGGTACAACCGGTAGCAGAGGTCGGACAGGGCACGGACCCGCGTGCGGCTGCCCACGGCCGCTCCGGCGACCGCGGCCTCGCACGCCTGGACGCTCCCCTCGAGGTCGGCGGGGTCGCCCCCGTGGTCGAACCGGTGACACAGGGCGTCACTGAGGTCGACCAGGAAGCCCGCCCTCCGGGTGTCGTCGCTCGGCATGCGGTCGAGCGCCGACCGCCACACCTCGACGGCCTCGTCGAGGTCGGCCAGGTCACCGGTGGCCGCATGCCGGGCACGCAGGTTCCTGTCGAGGGTCCTGAGGGCGGACGCCCGGTCCGGGTCGGAGGCGTCGATCGTGTCGCGGGCGAGCCGGCCCCATCGCACGGCGGCGTCGAAGTCGGCCGGCGACTGCGTGATCCCGGCGCGGTACCGGTAGGCCCGCCCCAGACGGCTGTACCGCAGCCAGCGGAACTCGTCCCCCGGAGGTGTGCCCGCGACCGACTCCTCCAGGCACCGCAACGCCTCTTCGAGGCAGGCCCGTTCGTCCGTCCGCTCGTACACGGTCATCAGGGCGTCGGCCAGCAGTGACTGTCTGCGCGCCCGCTCCCTGCCCGGCGGTGTGAGACGGACCGCTTCCCGGCGGGCCGACACCGCCTTGCGTTCGTCCGTCACCTCCCCGGTGGCCTTGTGGCGTTCGTGGTGGGCGTGAGCGAGACGGCCGAGGGCGACGACTCTGGCCGCGGGATCCGGTGGCGCGGTCCCCAGGGCCCACGTCACACGCTCGACGGCCTGATCGAGGGGGCCGAGGTCGGTGCCGTCGAAGAGCCTCAGCAGCCTCCCCGCGGAGTCGACCGCCCAGCTCAGTCGGCGGCGGGCGTCGGTCGCGAGTTCCCCCACGACGTCCGCCATCTCACCGGGGATCAGGCCCGGTGAGGACTCCCGCAGTCCGAGGAGGAAGCCGACGGCGCTGTCCGCCTCGACCTGACCCGGCAGAGTGCCGGACACCACGCCGCGCCAGAAACGGAACCGGGCCAACTCCGCCAGCGCGGCGAGGTTGTACTCCGGCTCACCCGCCCCGTTCAGACGCGTCGCCGCCCGCACGGCCGCGGCGTACTCCGCCTCCGCCAGGCGGCCGTTGAGCTGCCGGGGGTCCCTGTCCCGGTGGAACAGTGCCACCCTCCGCCGGACGGCCGAGACCGGATCCGGCGTGACGTCGGACGTCACTTCCTCCCCCATGACCCCAGCGTAACGGGAAGGTACTTCGCCGGACCGGGTATTGGTCGCAACCTCAGCCGCATCCCCGACCACATCCTCAGCCGGAGCCGGAGCCGGAGCCGGGGTGCGGTTGTCCGCGAACGCTCTCGGGTTTGTCCGTGATCGGTAACGGACGCATCCCGCTGCCGCCGTTCCCCGTCCTGCCTGGTGGTTCCGGCGCGACCGGGACCACGGCGAGGAACCAG
>NZ_JAPSIW010000290.1 GCF_031178505.1 Streptomyces sp.
GGGCCGCCGGACCCGGCCGGGGACTCGCCGGACACCGCCCGGACCGGCACCGGCGGCCCGGCCCGGCCGGCGGGCGCGCCGGAGGCCTCGCCGGGCGTCGCGGCGGTCTGCTCCATCGTCCTGCCTCCTCGGGCGCTGTACGGCGGACGGTGCCGGTCCGGGCGCGGCCCTCGACCCCGGAGCGGGCAGGAGAACCGTACCGGCCGTCCCGGGCGGGCCGCCCGGGCGTCCACGCCTCGGCCCCGGTGGCCCCGGCCCCGGGCCGTACGTCCCCTTCGGCGCCCGGCCCCGGCCTTACCCCGGCGCCATCGCCCGCCGGGCCCGCCGATCCCGCTGCCCGGGTCGAGGTCCCGGCTTGTCGGGACCGTCCGAACGGGCCCGCCGCGGCGGGGGCGTGGCGCGTGGCGGAGGGCCCGGCTGGGCCGCGCACCGGTCGGGGTCCGCGTCGCACAACCGCCCCGCGAGCGGGGCCGGCAGGTCGAACAACCCCTCCACGTCCGGGACGCACGCGGCCGGTTCGGCCTCCCGCGCCGACCACGGCCGGGCAGAAGGTCAGGGCGCCGCGCCTCCGCGACAGCCGGTGGCAGCGGGGCCCGCGCCACGGCGGCGCCGGGCCCCGGCCGCCGTGCAGGTCCCGATCCCTGCCGCGGGCACCCGTCGACGTACCACCGGCCCGTCCTGCCGCCGTCCGAACGCGGGCCCCCTCGGTGTACGGCGGTCCCCTCACCGTCCCGGCGGCGCGCGGGACCGCGGGCCAGGCGTCCCGCGCCCGGGCGGCCGGCCACGGGCGAGGCCGGCGGTCCGTCCGCCGCCGGGCGTTAGCCGTTCGTGAGCGGGACGGCAGGACCGGGCGGAAAGCTGGGGGACGCGCCGCACGACGGGACCGCGTGCGCGCATTCGCCGATCACGGGAGAACGCATCATGCGACGACGCACGCTTCTGAAGGGCACGCTGCTGGGCGCGGCGTTCGCCGCCGTACCCGCCGCCGTGGGAGGGGCGGCGTCCGCGGCCTTCGCCGCCGAGCGCGTGGTCCCCGTGGCCTCGCTCGCCGAACTCCAGCTCGCGATCGACCGCGCGCTGCCCGGCGACCGGATCGCCCTGGCCGACGGCACCTACACCCTGCCCTCGGACGGCATCAGCTTCGCGGGGAAGCGCGGCACCAGCAGCGCCCCCATCACCGTCGTCGCCGCCTCGCGGGGCGGCGCGGTGCTCCAGGGCACGCGCGGCTTCGTCTTCGACGACTCCAGCGACATCACCATCAGCGGCTTCGCCCTGCGGCAGAGCACCTCGATGGTGATCCCCGTCGGCAGCACCCGCATCCGGCTGACCCGCAACGACCTGCGGTTCGCCGACCTCGCCGGCCTGGACTGGGTGATCGTCCAGGGCGACGACGTCAAGATCGACCGCAACCACTTCCACCACAAGACCACCGAGGGCATCTTCCTCCGTGTCGACGGGCCGGGCACGACGGGCATGGCGCAGCGGCTCCACGTCCTGCGCAACCACTTCTCCGACCACAGCTTCGCCGGGGCCAACGGCGGCGAGCCCATCCGCCTCGGCGTCAGTTCCCGCGCCCTCACGCCGGCCCACGCCCTCGTCGAGTACAACCTCTTCGAGCGGTGCGACGGCGACCCGGAGACGGTCTCGGTCAAGTCCTCGGACAACACGGTCCGTTACAACACCGTCCGCGACAGCCTCGGCGGCATCGTCCTGCGCCACGGCAACCGGACGACCGTGGCGGGCAACCACCTCGTCGACGGCCACGACGGCATCCGCGTCTACGGCAACGACCACCTGATCGTCAACAACTACGTCGCGGGGCTCACCGGCAAGGCCCTGGTGATCGGCAGCGGCACCACGCGCGACCACCACGAGGGCGAGACCACCGAGGAGCGGCGTGGCAACGACGCCTGCGACCGCGCGGTCGTCGCGCACAACACGCTGTGGGGCAACACCCGCACGCTGCTCGGCGAGACGAGGGACCACGAGCCCCGTGACGTGGTCGTCGCCGACAACCTGCTGGTGGGCGACGCGGGCACGCTCGTCGCGATGGGCGCGACCGGAGGTTTCCGGTGGAGCGGCAACATCCTGTGGGGCGCCGCCGCCAACGGCAACGTGCCGGCGGGTGGCTTCGTCCGCACCGACCCGCGCCTCCAGCGGGGTGCCGACGGGGTGTACCGCCTGACGGCGGGCAGCCCCGCGATCGGCGCGGCGACCCTCGCGAGCCCGGCCGTCACCGAGGACCTCGACGGCCACCCCCGTGGCGCCGCCCGGGACGTGGGCGCCGACCAGTACACGACCGCCGCCCCGCTCCGTTCACCCCTCACCACGGCGGACGTCGGCCCGAACGCCTCCTGAGCGGGCACCCCGGGTTCGCCGGGGCTTCGCTCGCGGCTCCCCCGCCGCGCGCCCGTTTCGGCCTAACCTCGGCATGTGACGGAGAACGAGATCAAGCTGAAGGCCATCGCCGCGCTCACGGCCCTGCGTTCCGACGTGGACGAACGCATCGCCTCGGACCTGCTCGGGGAGGTCATTCCCGAGCAGTTCGAGGTACGGACGGGGGCGACGGCCGAGGAAGCGGGCTTCGCCGTGCTCGCCCAGCTCTCCGAGCCGTTGAGCGCGCTGGTCAACGGCTTCATCCTGGCCTTCGAGACGGTGGCCGACGCGTACGACGGCACGGGCGCCGAGCCGAGGACGGAGGCGATCCTCCAGGAACTGGCGCTGCGCCTGGCGGGCGACGACTTCCAGGAGGAGGGTCCCTGACGCCCCCGCCTCACTCGGGGCGGGGGCCGAGCGGCAGGGGGGCGAGGCCGTGGAAGGCGCGCTCGGCCGCCGCGATCAGGCCGTGCACGCGGTCGCCCACCTGGGCGGGCCCGTACGCGGGGGCGGTGAAGGGGAGCCGGACGTCGTCGTGCCCGGTGGCGCGCTCCACCCGCAGGGTGAGGCCGTGGCGGTCCACGGCGGCGGGCCGGACGGCGGTCGCGCCCCGGAGCAGGGCCGGGTCCAGCAGCCCGGCGAGGAGCTCCACCACGTCGCCGTGGCCGTCGACCAGGTGGGTGAGCATTCCCGCCTCGTACGGGGCCAGGGCGTCCGGCCGGGCACGGGCCAGTTCGTCCAGGCCGACCGTGACGGTGCCGCGGGCCGTCTCCAGGGAGACATGGGCCGTGTCCAGGCGCAGGTCGGTGTCCCGTGCCCCGGGAGTGAGCCGGCCGGCGAAGGTGACCCGGGCGCGCACCCGGTCGCGCAGCGCGACGGGGGCCACGTCGGTGAACTCGAGCAGGGCGGAGAGGACCCCGCAGGGCGCGGTGGCGACCTCGGCGGTCAGCGGGCAGTCCGCGGGGACGTGCAGGAGGAGGCGGCCGTCCTCGCCGACGGTGTGCAGGCCGGCGCCGAGGAGCACGTAGTCGCGGGTGCCGGTGACCACGGTGAGGGAGTCGGCGGCGGCCACGACCGTGCGGACGCGCTCCGCGTCCGTCGGCTCGGTCGAGGAAGGATCGGAGACCATCGGGAAACCCCCTGATCGGTTAGGTAAGGCTCACCTAACTTACCCTAGGGGTTCCCTGAGGGCTTTCCAAGCCCCTTCCTTGGTATGGACCTATCCGGGGGAGAGCGGCAAGCTCTCCGCATGGACTTGGAGTTGCGACACCTCAAGACGATCCGGGCCATCGCGGACGCCGGCAGTCTCACCCGCGCCGCGACGGTCCTGGGCCTCGCGCAGCCCGCCCTCAGCGCCCAGCTCAAGCGCATCGAGCGGGCCCTCGGCGGGACGCTGTTCGAGCGGGGCCGGGACGGCGTACGCGCCACCGCCCTCGGGGACCTCGTCCTCGACCGGGCCCGGGTCGTCCTGCCCGCCGTGTGCGAACTCCAGGAGGAAGCCGTCCGCTTCGCCCGGCAGGGCACCGGCGGATACCGGCTCGGCGGCACCCACGGCCCGCTCCTCGGCGGCCTCGTGGACCGGCTCGCCCGCACCGAACCCGGCGCCCAGGTCACCACGTACACCTCCTGGTCGGAGCGGGAGATCGCCCGCGGGGTCGCCGCCGGACGGCTCGACTTCGCCCTCGTCGGGGTCTGCGGCGAGAGCGGACCACCCGAGGCGGGGCGGCTCGCGTGGACCGAGGTCGCCCGAGACCCCGTGCACGTCATGCTGGCCGCCGACCACCCGCTCGCGGGGCGCGCGGAGATCGAACTCGCCGAACTGGCCGCGGAGGCGTGGAGCGACGTACCCGGCGACGGCTGCTTCGGCGACTGCTTCGCCGCCGCCTGCGTCCGCGCCGGCTTCACCCCCGCCTGCGTCTACGAGACGGACACCGCCTCCTGCGTCCACCTGGTCCAGGTGGGCCGCGCCGTCGGTCTGTGCCGCGCCACCTTCCCCGCCACCCCCGGCCTGGTGATCCGCCCGCTCGCCGGGACCCCGCTCGTCTGGCGGCACCTCCTCGGCTGGCACCCCGAGGGCCGGGCGGCCAGCCGCGCCGCCGCCGTCCTCGCCCACGCCCGGGCCGCCCACACCGACGCGCTGACCCGCAGCGCCGCCCACACCCCCGCGCCGGCCGTGCCCCACGCCGCCGCCGTCCCCGTACGGGCGTCCGGTGCTGTGCGGGCGTCAGGAACCGTGCGGGACCAGGCCGTGTCCGGAACGTAGCGGCGTCCGCCCCCCGGGGCAGGGCCCGCGCCGTCCGGTGCCCGGGGTCTCCCCGGACCGGCGGCGCCCAGGGGAGGAGCGCGAGGCGGAGGGTCGCCCTCGTACGGGCCGTACCCGGGTGAGCCCGACGACGCCGGGGACACCAAGGGCCACGGGGGAGGACCTGCGGGCGCGTCGGGGCACCTCCCGGGCGAAGCTCCGGGGGAGTCGCGGGCCAGGCGCGGCGTCACGGACACCGCCCAGGACGTCCCCGGCGTGCCGGCGGTGGCCATAACGCCATGGCAGGGGCCGACCGGCAGCTCCCGCCGTCTCCCCGGGATTCCTACGGTGGCCGCAGATCCCCACCGCAACCCGAGGAGAGCCCCCATGCTCCGACGACACGCCCGCACGGCGTGTACCGTGCTGGCCGCCGCCGGTCTCGCGCTCGCCGGCCTCCAGGCCGGCTCCGCCACCGCCGTCGCCCGGCCCGAAGCCCCGTCCGTCTCCAGCGGCGCCACCGCCGGCGCGGCCCGGACGCTCGGCGCCGACGCGGCCCCGCCCGAACTGCTGCGCGCCATGGAACGCGACCTGGGCCTCACCCGCACCCAGGCGCTGTCCCGCCTCGCCCACGAGGCCGAGGCCGGCGCCACCGCCGCGCGCCTCCGGCAGAGCCTGGGCTCCGCCTTCGCCGGCGCCTGGGTCGACGGCCCCGAGGCGCGCACGCTCACCGTCGCCACCACCCGCGCCGCCGACGCCGCCGCGATACGGGCCGCGGGCGCCACCGTGCGCGTCGTCCCCCACGGCCTCGCCGTCCTGGACCGCGCCAAGGCCGCCCTGGACCGGGCCGCCACCGCCGACGCGCCGGTCCGCTACGTCGACGTCCGCGCCAACGTCCTCGTCGTCGAGGAGGCCCGCGCCGGAGCCGGCGACCGGCTCCTCGCCGCCACCGGCGTCCCCCGCGACCTCGTCCGCGTGGTCCGCACCGCCGAGGCGCCCCGCCCGCTCTACGACATCCGGGGCGGCGACGCCTACCACATGGGCGGCGGAGGCCGCTGCTCGGTCGGCTTCGCCGTCACCCGCGGCACCACCCAGGGCTTCGCCACCGCCGGTCACTGCGGCCGCACCGGCACCAGCACCAGCGGCTACAACCAGGTCGCCCAGGGCACCTTCCAGGCCTCGGTGTTCCCCGGCAACGACATGGCCTGGGTCGCCGCCAACTCCAGCTGGACCGCCACTCCGTACGTCAAGGGCGCGGGCGGCGCCCACGCGCAGGTGACCGGCTCCGTGCTCCAGCCCGTGGGCTCCTCCGTCTGCCGATCCGGCTCCACGACCGGCTGGCACTGCGGCACCATCCAGCAGCACAACACCAGCGTCACCTACCCCGAGGGCACCATCAGCGGGGTGACCCGGACGACCGTGTGCGCGGAGCCCGGCGACTCCGGCGGCTCGTACATCTCCGGCAGTCAGGCCCAGGGCGTGACCTCCGGCGGCTCGGGCAACTGCTCCACCGGCGGCACCACCTTCTTCCAGCCGCTCAACCCGATCCTCCAGAACTACGGCCTCACCCTGAAGACCACCGGCGCGGACCCCGGCCCCGGTCCGGGCGAACCGCAGCCCGGCGGCACCTGGGCGGTCGGCAAGGTGTACAAGGCCGGTGACGTCGTCACCTACGGCGGCGGCACCTACCGCTGCCTCCAGGGCCACCAGGCCCAGACCGGCTGGGAGCCGCCGGCCACCCCGGCGCTCTGGCAGCGCGCCTGACCATCCGCCCCGCGCCCCGTGCCGGGAGCCCCACGGGTGGCGGGCTCCCGGCACGGGGCCACTCCCGCGCGGGCCGGACACGTGTCCGGCGCCGTCACGGGGTGTCGAGGCCGCCCCGCGCGATGACCTCCCCGTACCAGCGGGCGCTGTCCTTGGGCGTGCGGCGCTGGGTGGCGAAGTCCACGTGGACGATGCCGAACCGCTTGCTGTAGCCGTACGCCCACTCGAAGTTGTCCAGGAGCGACCAGAGGAAGTAGCCCCGGACGTCCGCCCCGTCGGCGAGCGCGCGGTGCACCGCGGCCAGGTGGGCGTGCAGATAGGCCACCCGCTCCGGGTCCTTCACCCGGCCGGAGGGGTCGGCGTAGTCGTCGTACGCGGCCCCGTTCTCGGTGATGACCAGCGGGACCCCCGGCAGCTCGTCCCGCAGCCGCAGCAGCAGCCCGTGCAGGCCGTCCGCGTCGACGGGCCAGTCCATGGCCGTCCGGGGCCCGGGCACCGTCTCGAACCGCACGTGCCGCTCCGCGCCCGCCCACGGCGACGGGGAGTCGGAGGTGCCGGCCCCGACGAGCGAGGGCGCGTAGTAGTTGATGCCGAGGGAGTCGAGCGGCGCGGAGACCGCCGCCAGGTCGCCGTCCGCGACGAAGCTCCAGTCGGTGACCGCCGAGGTGTCCCGCACCAGGTCCTCAGGGAGCCGGCCGTGGAAGACCGGGTCCAGGAAGATCCGGTTGCCGACCGCGTCGATCCTGCGGGCCGCGTCCACGTCCTCGGGGGCCTGCGAACAGGGCCGTACGGCGTGCAGGTTCAGGGTCAGGGAGACCTCCGCCGTCGCCGGGACCGCCTTCCGCAGCACCCGGGCCGCCAGCCCGTGCGCCAGGTTGAGGTGGTGGGCGGCGCGCAGCGAGGCCTCGGCGCTGGTGCGGCCCGGCGCGTGCACCCCGTTGCCGTACCCGAGGAAGGCGGCGCACCAGGGCTCGTTGAGCGTCGTCCAGGTCGCCACCCGGTCGCCGAGGGCCTCCGCGACGAGGCCGGCGTACTCGGCGAAGCGGTACGCGGTCTCCCGGTGCGGCCAGCCGCCCGCGTCCTCCAGTTCCTGCGGCAGGTCCCAGTGGTAGAGCGTGGCCACGGGACGGATGCCGGCCTCCAGGAGTCCGTCGACCAGCCGCCGGTAGAAGTCCAGGCCCGTGCGCACGGCGGGTCCGCGACCGGTGGGCTGGACGCGCGGCCAGGCGACGGAGAAGCGGTAGTCGGTCACCCCGATCCGCCGCATCAGGGCGATGTCCTCGTCGACCCGGTGGTAGTGGTCGGCGGCGATGTCACCGGTGTCGCCGTTGCGTACCTTTCCCGGCGTGCGGCTGAACGTGTCCCAGATGGACGGCGTGCGGCCGCCCTCGGAGGCGGCGCCCTCGATCTGGTAGGCGGCCGTGGCCGTGCCCCAGCGGAAGCCGGGCGGGAAGCGGAGGGCGGGGGCGGTCG
>NZ_JAPSIW010000291.1 GCF_031178505.1 Streptomyces sp.
CCCTGCTCTCCGAGGTCAAGGTCGAGGACGGCAAGGTCACCGGCCGCCGCGACGGCGACGCCGCCTCCGAGCAGCTCGAGGCCGCGCTCCCGGCCGTGGTCTCCGTGACGGACCAGTCGGGCGAGGCCCGCTACCCGTCCTTCAAGGGCATCATGGCCGCCAAGAAGAAGCCGGTGGAGTCCCTGGACCTCTCCGACCTCGACATCGAGGCCGACGAGGTCGGTCTGGCCGGCGCCTGGACCGCGGTCGACTCGGCCGCCGAGCGTCCGGCGCGCACCGCGGGCACGATCGTCAAGGACGAGGGCGACGGCGGCAAGCAGCTGGCCGAGTTCCTCGCGAGCCAGAAGTTCATCTGAGGCTCGCGCGAGCCCCCCAGACCGCCCCCTTTCGTTCGCAGGAGAAGTCCCATGGCTGAGATTCTCGTCTACGTCGACCACGTCGACGGAGCCGTCCGCAAGCCCACCCTGGAGCTGCTGACGCTGGCCCGCCGCCTCGGCGAGCCCGTCGCCGTCGCGCTGGGCAACGGCGCCGCCGACACCGCCGCCGCGCTCGCCGAGCACGGCGCCGTGAAGGTCCTCACCGCCGACGCGCCCGAGTTCGCCGAGTACCTCGTCGTCCCGAAGGTCGACGCGCTGCAGGCCGCGTACGAGGCCGTCTCGCCGGCCGCCGTCCTGGTGCCCTCCTCCGCGGAGGCCAAGGAGATCGCCGCCCGCCTCGCCGTCCGCATCGGCTCCGGCCTGATCACCGACGCCGTGGACCTCGAGGCCGGTGACGAGGGCCCGGTCGCGACGCAGTCCGCGTTCGCCGCCTCCTACACCACCAAGTCCCGTGTCTCCAAGGGCACTCCGGTCATCACGGTCAAGCCGAACTCGGCTCCCGTCGAGGCCGCCCCGGCCGCCGGCGCGGTGGAGGCCCTGTCGGTGTCCTTCGGCGCGCTCGCGACCGGCACGAAGGTGACCGCCCGCACCCCGCGCGAGTCCACCGGCCGCCCGGAGCTGACCGAGGCCGCGATCGTCGTCTCCGGTGGCCGTGGCGTCAACGGTGCCGAGAACTTCGCGGTCATCGAGGCGCTCGCCGACTCGCTCGGCGCGGCCGTCGGCGCCTCCCGCGCCGCCGTCGACGCCGGCTGGTACCCGCACTCCAGCCAGGTCGGCCAGACCGGCAAGAGCGTGTCGCCGCAGCTGTACATCGCCTCCGGCATCTCCGGCGCGATCCAGCACCGCGCCGGCATGCAGACGTCGAAGACGATCGTCGCGATCAACAAGGACGCCGAGGCGCCGATCTTCGACCTCGTCGACTACGGCGTCGTGGGCGACCTCTTCGAGGTCGTCCCGCAGCTGACCGAGGAGATCAAGTCCCGCAAGGGCTGATGACCTGCGGTTCGAGTGGTCCCGGGGGCCGCACGGTGATCTGTCGCCGTGCGGCCCCCGGCCGTTTCGGACAACCATTGACGCGAGTCCCGGCGGACTACTAACTTCGCTATACGGATTGTTGATTCCGTGCAGCGGAAAACAGGAGGATGTGGGATGGGTCAGCAGGAGAAGGTGTCGACGAGCCTCGCGGGCGCGGTCAGCGAGGACATCAGCGCCTCCCTCGCCGCGGTGGACGCCGAACTCGACCGCCGCTACCCGGGCGACCCCGGCACCCGCCAGCCCGTCCACACCGTCTACGTCCCCGGCAACCTCTTCGACGCCGGAACCATCCGTTCCTGGGGTGACCAGGCGCTGACCGCCCTCGACGAGCACGCCCCCGACGCCGCCTCCTTCGCCGAGGTCCTCGGCCTCTCCGACGACCTCGCCGAGGACGTGTACGGCCGCGTCCGCGCCAAGCTGGAGCGCGAACCGATCGAGGACCTCCGCGTCGACTTCGAGGACGGCTACGGCGGCCAGGACGAGGACCAGGACGCCGCCCGCGCCGCCCGCCTCGTCGCGGAGGCGTACGCCGGCGGGACCGCGGCCCCGTACATGGGCATCCGCATGAAGTGCATGGAAGCCGCCGTCCGCGACCGCGGCATCCGCACCACCGACGTCTTCCTCACCGGCCTCCTGGAGAACGGCGGCCTCCCCGACGGCCTCGTCCTCACCCTCCCCAAGGTCACCTACCCCGAGCAGGTCTCCGCCTTCGTCCGCCTCCTCGAGGCCTTCGAGCGGACCCATGGCCTCGACGCCGGCCGTCTCGGCTTCGAGATCCAGATCGAGACCAGCCAGGCCATCCTCGCCGCCGACGGCACCGCCGCCGTCGCCCGCATGATCGGCGCCGCCGAGGGCCGCGCCACCGGCCTCCACTACGGCACCTTCGACTACAGCGCCTGTCTCGGCGTCTCCGCCGCCTACCAGGCCAGCGACCACCCCGCCGCCGACCACGCCAAGGCGATCATGCAGGTGGCCGCCGCGGGCACCGGCGTACGGGTCTCCGACGGCTCCACCAACGTGCTGCCCGTCGGCTCCACCGCCCACGTCCACGAGGCCTGGCGCCTGCACTACGGCCTCACCCGCCGCGCCCTCGCCCGGGCCTACTACCAGGGCTGGGACATGCACCCGGGCCACATCCCCACCCGGTACGCCGCCGTGTTCGCCTTCTACCGCGAGGGGTTCGAGACCGCGGCCAAGCGCCTCTCCGCCTACGCCAACCACGCGGGCGGCGACGTCATGGACGAGCCGGCCACCGCCAAGGCCCTCTCCTCCTACCTGCTGCGCGGCATCGACTGCGGCGCCCTCGACACCGCCGAGGTCGACGCCCTCACCGGCATGACCCGCGCCGACCTCGCGCGCTTCGCCGCCCCGCGCCGCGGCGACCTGACGGCAACGGCGCAGTAGACCGGGCGGGCGGGCGCGGCCTTCCGGCGCGCGACCGCGCCTCCCGCCGGGGCGCCCCGTCCTGACGGCGGCCCCGGCCGCCGGGTGGGCCGCCGCCTCGGCAACGGCGGCATAACGGCCGGGCGGCCGACGCCGGAGCCGCCACCAGTGCCCCGTACTCTGTGACGCGTTGATCGTGGACGACAGGGAACGGGGCATCGGTGTCTTCGGCTTCGGGGGAGTACGAGCGGCTGGCCGGCCGCTACCGGATCGTGGCGCAGCTGGGCCGCGGCGGAATGGGTGTCGTCTGGCGCGCCGTGGACGAGGTCCTCGGCCGCGAGGTGGCCGTCAAGGAACTGCGCGCCTACAACGACTCCTCGGGGCCTGAACTCGCGGACCTGCGCCTGCGGATGCAGCGCGAGGCACGGGCCGCGGCGCGCGTCCGGCACCCCGGGGTCGTCGCCGTCCACGACGTGACCGAGCACGAGGGCCGTCCCGTCATCGTCATGGAGCTGGTCGACGGCCCCTCCCTCGACGGCGTCCTCGGCGAGCGCGGGGCCCTCGACCCCCGGGAGGCCGCCGGCATCGGCGCCGCCGTCCTGGAGGCGCTGGCCGCCGCCCACGACGCCGGGGTACTCCACCGCGACGTGAAGCCCGGCAACGTCCTCCTCGACCGGGGCGGCCGGGTCGTCCTCACCGACTTCGGCATCGCCACCATGGAGGACCCCGGCGACGGCTCCGCCACCCACCTCACCCGCAGCGGCGAGATCGTCGGCTCCCTGGACTACCTGGCACCGGAGCGCGCCCAGGGCCGTCAGCCCGGCCCCGCCTCCGACGTGTGGGCCGTCGGCGCCACGCTGTACGCGGCGGTCGAGGGGGCCTCCCCGTTCCGCCGCACGTCGACCTGGTCCACCCTGAACGCCATCGTGGTCGAGCCGCTGCCCGCATCGCACCGGGCGGGCCCCCTCGCACCCGTGCTGCGCCTCCTCATGGAGAAGGACCCGGACCGCCGCCCCGACGCCCGGACGGCGGCCCGCCTCCTGACGGCGGTCGCCGAGGGGCGGGAGACCGCCGGCGCGGACCCGCACGGGCAGGACGCCCCCACGGCGCCGAACACGCCGCACGGGCAGGGCGCGGAGGCTTCGCCGGCCCCGCCGTACGGTGCCGGTACGCCCCTCGGCGGGCCCGCCGGCTTCGGCCCCGCACCCCTCGGCGGCCCGGACGGCGGGGGCTTCGGTCCCGCGCCCGTCCCGTCGCCGGGGACCGGCGGCTTCGGCCCCGCACCCGTCGCCGGGCCGGGCGGCGGTGGCTTCGGCCCCGCCGGCCCGGTGGTTCCCCCGGTCACCGGCCCCGGACCCACCGGGCCCGAGACGGCCCCCGCGCGTCCCGCGCCCCGTGCCGCCGGGAAGCGCTCGACGCCTCTGATCGCGGCGGCCGTCGCCGCCGTCCTGCTCGCGGGCGGCGGCGTGACGTACGCCCTGGTCGAACGCGAGACCGCGGCCCCGGCCGGCCACGTCGCCGGCGGCCAGGTCCCGGCCGCTCCCGGCGAGGACCCGGGCCGCGCCCTGGACGCCGGCTCCCTCACGCCCGGGGCGAGCGCCACGGCCCCCACCGCGACCCCGTCGACGACCGGCACCGGGTCGCCCGGCGCCTCCGCCCCGACGCCCTCGCCCTCGACCTCCGCGCCCTCGCGCCCGCCCGTCCCCGGCAAGGGCGCCACGGCCGGCGCGGGCACGGACGGCGGCACGGATTCCGGCGGATCCGGCGGCACGGACGGCGCCACCGGGGGCGCGGGCACGTCCGGGGACGGCACCGGCGGGGCCAGCGGCGGTACGACAGGCGGGGCGACCGGCGGTTCGACCGGCGGCGCCTCCGGCGGGACCTCCACCACGGGCGGCGGTTCACCCACGCCCCAGGCGCCCGCCTGCCACCCGCGCGCCGACGGCCGCTACGACTGCACCGTGTGGCGCACGGAGAAGACGTACAGCCAGGACGGCACCCCCCGCGGCATCCTCAACGCGGGTGTCAACTACTTCTCCTGCCAGGCCGACCTCGGCCGCCGCGAGACCTCCGGCCAGTGGACCAACGTCTGGTGGGCGAAGACCGACGACGACAGCGGCAACACGGACGTGTACTTCAGCGTCGTCTACATCCAGGGCGGCGACAACGACGCCCCCGTGCCGGGCCTGCCCGTCTGCTGAGCGGGCGGGCCCCGGCGCCGGGCCGCCGGTCAGGCCGGCGGCGGGATCTCGCCCGAGCCCCGGGGGATGAGGGTCGTACCGAGGACCGTGCGGGCCGGGGGTTCGTCGGCGCCGTCGAGGCGGCGGAAGAGGCACTCCGCCGCCGTGCGGCCGAGGGCGGCCGCGTCCTGGGCGATGACGGTGATGCCGAGCAGGTCGGCGAGTTCGATGTCGTCGAAGCCGACCAGGGCGACCGGCCGGGGCCGCGCCGCGAGGGTGCGGACCGCCGTCACGGTGACCCGGTTGTTGCCCGCGAAGAGGGCCGTGACCGGCTCGGGCGCCGCCAGCATCTCCTCGACCGCGCCGCGGACCCGCTCCGGGTCCGTCGGACCGAGCGACACCCACGCGTCGTCGACGGTCAGGCCCGCGTCCTCCATCGCCGCCCGGTAGCCGCGCAGCCGCTCGGCGGCGGTGTGGATGCGGGGGCGGTCGCCGACGAAGCCGATCCGGCGGTGGCCCCGCGCGACGAGGTGGGCGACGCCGTCGCGCGCGCCGCCGAAGCTGTCCGAGAGGACGGCGTCGGCCTCGATCAGGCCGGCCGGGCGGTCCACGAAGACGGTGGCGACACCGGCGCGGATCTCCGGCTCCAGATAGCGGTGGTCGCCGCCCGCCGGGATGACGATGAGGCCGTCGACCCGCCGGGCGCAGAGCGCCAGCGCCAACTCCTGCTCGCGCTCCGGGTCCTCGGCGCTGGAGCCGTTGATCAGCAGGGCGCCGTGTGCGCGGGCCACCTCCTCCACCGCGCGGCTGAGCGGCCCGTAGAACGGGTCGGCGAGATCCTCCAGGACCAGCCCCACGGTGGCGGTCCGCCCCTTGCGCAGCACGCGCGCGCTGTCGTTGCGGCGGAAACCGAGCGCCTCGATGGCCTCCCGCACCCGCCGCTCGGTGTCGGGGGTGACGCCCGGTTCGCCGTTGACGACCCGGGAGACCGTCTTCAGGCCGACACCGGCCCGTGCGGCGACGTCCTTCATCGTGGGCCGGTTTCCGTAGCGGCGGTCGGGGCGGCGGGCGGTGTCGGCCACGATGCGCGGTTCCTCCGGTCGGTCGGTGGCGGGCGGGGCGGTCCCCGCGGGGGCCGCCAGGTCGAGCATAGGGCCTGGACAACGTTGTCAGGCCGGGACAGACTGTACGGAGCACCTTTCCGCCCCCGTTCCCGTTGCCGACTGGAGACCGCCCGCCCATGCACACCGACTCCGCCGCGGACACCCGCCTCGCCGGCGGCCCCGCCACCGGTCTCGTCGCCGCGCTCGACATCGGCGGCACCAAGATCGCCGGCGCGCTGGTCGACGACACCGGGCGGATCAGGGCCCGGGTCCAGCGACCGACGCCCGCGCGGGAGGACGGCGAGACGGTGATGAAGACGGTCGAGGAGGTCCTCGCCGGTCTGGCCGAGTCGCCGCTCTGGTCGGGAGCCGGCGCGGTCGGCATCGGCAGCGCGGGTCCCGTGGACGCCTTCCGGGGCACCGTCAGCCCCGTGAACGTGCCGGGCTGGCGCGACTTCCCCCTGGTCGAGCGGGTCCACCGGGCCACCGGCGGACGCCCCGTCACCCTCGTCGGCGACGGTGTGGCCATGACCGCCGCCGAACACTGGCTCGGTGCGGCCCGCGGACACGACAACGCCCTCTGCCTGGTGGTCTCCACGGGCGTCGGGGGCGGCCTCGTCCTCGGTGGCCGCGTGCACCCCGGCCCCACCGGCAACGCCGGCCACCTCGGCCACATCAGCGTCGACCTGGACGGCGAGCCCTGCGCCTGCGGCGGCCGCGGCTGCGTCGAACGCCTCGCCAGCGGGCCGCACATCGCCCGCCGCGCCCTGGAGAACGGCTGGCGCCCCGGCCCGGACGGCGACACCTCCGCCGCGGCCGTGGCCACCGCCGCCCGGGCCGGAGACCCCGTCGCCCTCGACTCCTTCGACCGCGCCGCCCGCGCCCTCGCGGCCGGCATCGCCGCCACGGCGACCCTCGTGGAGGTCGACATCGCGGTCATCGGCGGCGGCGTGGCGGGCGCGGGTGAGATCCTCTTCGGCCCCCTGCGCCGCCACCTCGCCACGTACGCCACGCTCTCCTTCGTCCGTGGCCTGACGGCCGTTCCGGCCCGGACCGGCACGGATGCCGGGCTCCTGGGCGCGGCGGCGGCGGCCCGCGCACCGCGCGCCTGAGGCGCGAACTGACGAAGGGTCCGGTTTCCGTCCGCTCCCTGTCTCCTCGATCACTCGCTCTCCTTCCGGCGGACGGAGAAGGCACCCGCGGCAGCCGCCAGGACCGCCGCCTCCGCGGCCCGTTCCGGGAGTTCCGGGTCGGGATCGGCACGCAGGAGCACCAGTTGGTGGTAGAGCGGCGCCGTGGCGGCGATCAGCAGGCTCCGCGCGTCCGTGTGCCGTGCGGGGAGTTCACCCCGCTCGATGGCGCGCTCGACGAGGATCTCGCACTGGGCGTACCGCTCCGTCCACAACCGCGTCTGGGCCCGCGCGGCCTGTTCGGAGTGGAACGAGGCGGCCATCAGGGCGACGGCGAGCGACGGCTGTACGACCAGGGATTCCTGGATCTCCTGATTGAGGGCCGTCAGATCGGCGCGCAGAGAGCCGGTGTCCGGCGGCTGCCAATCGATTTCGCCGGCGGCGTCGATGACGTCGACGAGCAGGCCGCCGACATCGCGCCACCGCCGGTAGACCGTGGCGCGGTGCACTCCGGCCCGCGTCGCGACACCCTCGATCGTGAGTCCTTCGTGACCGCCTTCGGCGAGTTCGGCGCGCACCGCGTCGAGAACCTGGGCGCGGACGCGGGCGGTGCGACCGCCCGGGCGGCGGTCCGAGGTCGTGT
>NZ_JAPSIW010000999.1 GCF_031178505.1 Streptomyces sp.
AGGTCGAACAGCGGCCACCGGTCGGCCGGCCGTACCTCGTGGGAGAGGGTCTCGCGCAGGGCCGCCACCGCGGCCTCGGCATCCTGCTCCGTGTGTCCGGTCAGGTCCTCGTAGCCGATGGTGAAGTCCGGGACGGAGGCGAGGATCTGCTGCCGGCCGTCGGGGCGGACGATCGCCCGCAGCATGTCGTGGCGTCCGATCAGCCTGCGGATCACCCGGTGCGCCCGGTCGAGGTCGAAGTCCTCCGACGCCAGCTCCAGATACAGGTGGGTCGAGACGTCACCCAGCTCGAAGAGTCCCGAGCGGCCCAGCCAGTACGCGTGCTGCACATCGGTCAGCCCGAACGGCTCGAACCTCGCCCCCTCATCGGCCGAGATCTCCACCACCGCCGAACCCCCGGCCGCCTCCGGTTCCAGGAGTCGGGTCTCGACCAGCGCCGTCAGCTCCCGCAGGGTCGGCGCCCCGACGAGTTCCGTCAGTGACGGTGCCGTACCCATCTCGGACTCCACCGTCAACTGGAACTCGGTCGCCTGCAACGACTCCAGGAAGAGCGGCTCGTCCGGGTCCGCCGGGCCCTCCCGGCCGGTGATCCGCTCGTAGCGCTCGCGCAGGTAGGCACCGAGCCGGTCGATCCGTTCGGCGGGCGCGAGGGACAGGAGGACCGTACGGTCCGTCGCGCTCGTGCCGGGGTTTCCGCTCGGGTTTCCGCTGCTGGTCGGATTCACTGCATCCCTCCGGAGTGCCGTTCGGCGAAGCGTCCGCGCGGCGGGCCCGGGACCGGGCACGCACCGGGTTCCGTGCGCGGGACTGCGTACCGGCCCACACTTCCCGCGGGCGCGGGACGGCCGCCACCCCCGAAGGGCTGGCGGAGCAGACCGGACAGCCGGCGACGTCGGCGGTGACCGTTCGAGGGGGGCGGGAGGTTGGCCTCTTCGGCCGCGCCCTGCTGGTCTTGGGGCCGGCCCGCCGCCGACGCAGGGTGCAGGGACTGCCGTCTGCCGAAGGAGCGACCGTGAAAGGCCCCACCCGCAAGCGGAGTGTCGGGCGGACCCTGCTCCGCCTCATCCCCGTCCTGGCCGTGCTCGTCGCGGCCGGCGCCTTCATCATCGCCAACCGCACCGAGGCGATCACCCCCGAGGGCACGCCGGTGTCGCTCGCGCAGGCCCTCAAGACGTACCGCGAACACCCCACGGCCTTCCGCGAGGAGCTCGGCCAGATCAAGAACCCCGTGGCACCCAGCCAGAAGATCAAGGGCTTCTCGAAGCCGAAGGCCGGCGTGTACACCTACGCCACCACCGGCCAGGACTCGATCATCTACGCGGGTGACAGCTACGAGCGGCCGTTCCCGAAGGAGACGTACGCGCGCGTGCACCACTCCGCCGGCTGCGTCTGGGAGCTGTACTTCGCCCCCATCGAGGAGCACGTCGACGCCCACCGCCAGTGCAGCGGCAAGGGCGAGTACCTGTGCCTGGCCCACATGCAGAAGGTGAGCTTCGCCGGCATCGAGGGCGACGAGGCGCACCGCTGCAATCCGGCCATGGTGCAGGTCGGCGGTGACGCGGTGCGGCCCGGCGGCAAGGAGGAGACCATCTGCGTCGCCCACGGCAACCGGGCCCGGATCGTCATCAAATACGTCGGGGACGAGAAGGTCACCGTCGGCGGGGAGACCCGCGAGGCCCACCACGTGCGCATCGACAGCTACGTCAAGGGCGACGGGCTCGACGGCGACGCCGTGGCCGACGTGTGGTTCGACAAGCAGGACGGGCTCTACCTCAAGGTCGTCCGCACCGCCGACGTCAACGTGAACCGGGGCGGCGGCAACAAGGGCACCTATCGGGTCGAGGCCACCTACACCCTCCAGTCCCGCACCCCCCAGGTCTGACCACCCGCGCACGCCGCGGGGCGGTTCAGCGCTGCGGCACCG
>NZ_JAPSIW010001000.1 GCF_031178505.1 Streptomyces sp.
CCCCGGCCGGACGGATGTCCGGCCGGGGCCGTCCCGTCGGTGGCGCATCCGGGTGAGCGGTGTGAGTCTGGATGGATGAGCTTCGCATCATGGACGACCACCGGTGTCTACACCGGGCGTGGTGGCGTGCTGACCGTCGAGGCCGGAGTCATCACGGGCGATCTGACCGTGCACACGACCTGGGCCGAGGGCGAGGCACGCGTGGCCGTGCAGTACAGCGGCGCCTCCGACTGGTTCACCATGTCGGGAAGTCCCGTCCCCTGCTCCTCGGAGCCCGACAGCCGCGACCTGCACGACGCCGTCGTGGAGGCCGTACGGGAGGGCCACGGGGCGACCGTCCCGGTCCTGCCCGCATAACCGTTATCGCTCCCGTGCCCACGGCTCTCCCAACGACGGGGGACACGAACCGGGGACAAGGGAGCACCACCCATGCACACAGACGAGCACCGCACCACCGCCCTGGTGGAGGCGGCGCGCGCGGGCGAGCCGTACGCCAGGGAGGAGCTGGTACGCGCCTACCTGCCGCTCGTCCACAACATCGTCGGCCGCGCCCTCGACGGACACGCCGACACCGACGACGTCGTCCAGGAGACGATGGTCCGCGCCCTGGACGGCCTGCCCGGCCTCCGTGACCCCGCGCGGTTCCGTTCCTGGCTCGTCGCCATCGCCATGAACGGGGTACGGCGCCGCTGGCGCGAACGGCAGCGCGCCCCGCTGACCGGGCTCGACCGGGCCGCCGAGCTCGCCGACCCCGCCGGTGACTTCACCACCCTCACCATCCTCCGGCTGGGCCTCTCCGGACAGCGCCGGGACGTGGCCCGCGCCACCCGCTGGCTGGACGAGGACGACCGCGACCTGCTCAGCCTGTGGTGGCTGGAGACGGCCGGCGAACTGACCCGCGCCGAGGTCGCCGAAGGCCTCGGGGGCATCTCCCCGCAGCACGCCGCCGTCCGCATCCAGCGCATGAAGGAACGCCTGGAGACCGGCCGCGCCGTCGTCCGCGCCCTCGACGCCACCCCGCCCTGCCCCGGCCTGGGCGACACCCTCGCCACCTGGGACGGCCGCCCCTCGCCCCTCTGGCGCAAACGCATCGCCCGCCACCTGCGCGACTGTTCCGCCTGTACGCGGGCGGTGACCGGCCGCGGCGCCCTCGCCCCGGTCGAAGGCCTCCTCGTCGGCCTCGGTCTCGTCCCGCCCCTCGCGGTGACGCTCACGGGCCCCGGGGCCGGCGGCGCCCTCACCGCCGGGACCGTCGCCGCCCACGCGCCCTCCGGTGAGGCGTACCCATGGGCCGGCACCGCGGAAGCCGGCGGCACCGGGCCGGTGTCCGCCGTACCCGTCCGGCCGGACGGCGGGGGCGGAGCGGCGCCGGTCCGGCCGGGGGCGGGCGGAGGTGCCCGGCCCGTGGAGCCCGGGCCCGGTCGCACCGGCGCGGGGGCCGTCCCGCACGGAACCGCCGGGGACGGCGTGCGGAAGCACACGGGTGGCGGGCACGCGGCGCCCGCGCGGTGGACGCCCGGCCGGCGTGCCGGGCTCGCGGGGGCCGCCGTGCTCGCCGCCGTCCTCGGCGCGCTCGCCCCGCAGCTCCTGCCCGAGCAGCCACAGACGCGTCCGGCGCCCGCCCGGCCCACCGCCGCGCCCCCGCCGTCGGCCACCCCGCCCCGTACCCCCGTCGGCACCCCCGCCCCGGCCCCCACCACCAAGACACCGCCGCCGAGCGCGCGCCCGGCCCCGCGCCGGACGACGGCGGCACCCGCCCCCGCGCCTCCGGCCGGCGAGCGGGTGACCGCGCTCGTCAACCAGCTGCGGGCCGAGGCCGGTTGCGCCCCGCTGCGGACCGATCCGCGGCTCGTCCGCGCGGCCCGCGCCTACGCCCGCGACATGGCCGCGCGCGGCTACTACGGGCACAGCAGCCCGGAAGG
>NZ_JAPSIW010000292.1 GCF_031178505.1 Streptomyces sp.
AGCCGTACTGCGGGGCCGCGTACGGCTGCCCCTGGTCGTAACCCTGACCCTGGCCCTGGTCGGCGTACGGCTGCTGGGGGTCGTAGCCCTGCTGGGGGTACGCGTACGGCTGCTGCTGGTACGGGTCGGCGCCGTAGTCCTGGTAGTAGCCCTGCTCGGCGGGCTGCTGCGGAGCGGTGAGGGCGGGGTCGTAGGCGCCTTGCTCCCACGCGTCGGCGGGCACGGGCTCGTACGCCTGCTGTCCCGGGGCCGGGGCGGGCGGGGCGTCCCCGGGGGCGGCCTCCGGGTCCGGCGCCGCGTCCGCGTCCTGGTCCGTGTCGGGGCCGGTGCCCGTGGCCCGGGCGGCGGCCTCGGTCTCGGCGGCGGCACGCAGGCGGCGGGCACGGCGGCCGTCGCCCTCGACGGCCTGGGCGGGGAGGGCGACCTCCTCCTCGGGCAGGTCGTCGTCGATCTCGCGGCGGCGGCCGGGCAGGGCGAGGACGAGGAGGACGACGGCGAGGCCGGCTTGCGTCCAGATCCACGCGGTGTGGGAGAGCGGCTCCTCGTACGTGAGGTCGAGGCGGCCCCCCTCGGCGGGCAGGGTGAAGCCCTGGGCCCAGCCGTCGACGGTGGTCGGGGTCAGTTCCTTGCCGTCGAGGGTGGCGGTCCAGCCCTCGTCGGCGCGGTCGGCGAGACGCAGCGTCCGGCCGGCGGGACCCCGGGGGATGTCGGTGTGGGCCTCGACGGGGCCGGCGGGGACGGTGACGGGCTTGGCGGTCTCCTCCGCCGTACCGGCCGCCGGCTGCCGGTCCTCGGCGGCCGGCGGGACGATGCTGACGCGGGCGACCTCGCGGTCGACGCGCCAGAGGGCGCTGCCGTCGAGCTGGCTGAGCCGGGAGAGGCCGGGGGTGGTGTCGAGTACGCGGCTCGTCCGGCGCGGCGCTCCGTCGCGGACGAGGACGTAGCGGATCGCGAAGCCGCTCAGCTCCTGGGTCTGGTCGGCGCCCGAGCCCGCGACGAGGCGGGAGACGACCGCGTCGAGGCGCGGGTCGTCCTGGGCCGTGGCGGCGAGTTCGCCGTCGCCGAGGCGGGCACCGGAGCCGCGGACCAGGGTGTAGGTGACCTCGTCGGGCGTGCCGCCGAGGACGAGGGTGCGGGGCTGGTCGCTGGTGGTGCTCTCCTCGGCGACGAAGGCGGGCACCTGGACCGGGTCGCGGCGGGTGAGCGGGCCGTCGGCGCCGCCGATCATCCAGCCGGCGGCGGCGACGGCGGGGCCGGCGGCGCAGGCGAGGGCGATCAGCGCGGCGACGGGCTGGCGCCAGCCGAAGCCGTGGGCGGCGACACGGGTGCGGCCGCGCTCGGCGCCGAGGGCACCGGCGGCGATGAGCGCGGCGCCGTAGACGAGGGTGGCGGGTCCGGCCCAGCCGGTGCCTCCGGCGCCGTTGGTGAGGACGGCGAGGACGAGTCCGGCGAGGGCGGCGGCCCAGGCGGCGCGGACGGCGAACTGCCGCTCCTCGCGGAGCAGGCCGGCGAGCGCGGCGAGGACGAGGCCGAGGAGGAGCAGACCGCCGGTGGTGCCGGGACCGCCGGGAGTGGCGCCGAGGAGGTCGAGGGCGGTGGCCGTGCCGGTGCGGACGTCGAGCCCCGCCTCGCGCAGGAAGGCGCCCGGGTCGGTCAGGAGGGAGAGCGACCAGGGGGCCAGCAGGAGGATCGGGGTGCCGACGGCGGCGAGGAAGCGGAGCGCGTACGCCGTGATGTCGGAGCGCCGTACGACGAGCACGCCGAGGCCGAGGACGACGGCGAGCGGCCACACGGCCGGGGTGAAGGCGGTGGCGAGGGTCAGGAGGAAGGCGTACGCCCAGGTGGCGCGCCAGCTGCCGCGGTCGGGGCGGTGGAAGCCGTGGGCGGCGACGGCGGCGCGGGCGATCAGCGGGAGCAGGATCGCCAGGACGGCGGTGCCGAGGCGGCCGGCGGCGAGGGCGCCGGTGGCGGCGGGCAGGAAGGCGTACGCGAGGGCGGCCCAGGCGCGCAGGAGCCGGGACTCGACCAGGCCGCGGGCCGCGAAGTAGGCGGTGAAGCCGGCGAGCGGGACCGAACAGACCAGCAGCAGGGTCAGGGCGGTGGAGGTGGAGCCGAGGAACAGCGCGGAGAGGGCGGCCAGGACGGCGAGGTAGGGCGGGGCGGTCTGGGTGCCGCCGGTGCCGATGGGGTGCCAGGTGTCGGCGTACCGGGACCAGAGGCCGGAGACGGTGTCGGGGGCGGGCAGCAGGGCGCCGCCGGCCAGCGAGCCGCCGGCGAAGAGGTCGCGGCAGGCGACGAGGGAGACGAGGAGGAGGAGGGCGAAGAGGACCGGGCCGGGCTTGCGGGCGATCTTCTTCAGCCGGGCGAACTGCTCGACCTCCAGGAAGTCGGCGTCGTCGCCGCCGGGGCCCGACTCGACGACACCGTGGCGGGAGCCGCCGGAGTCGGCGTCGGAGGCGCCGAAGTGGGCGGTGAGCTGCTCGGCGGTGGCACGGAGGCCGGCCCCGGGCGGCGGGAAGAGGGGGCGCAGTTCGCCGGGCGGGACGGCGGGGTTCTTGCGGCGCTTGCGGGCGGCGAGGATCTTCTCGGGCCGCAGCAGGGTGGCGAAGAGGCCCATGACCTCGTCGACGGCCTGGACGGGGGCCTTGCCGACGAGGTGGCCGAGGGTGCGGAGCAGCGTGCCGACGACGAGTCGTACGAGGAGGTACGGGAGGGCGCGGCCGGGGGTGTTGGCCAGGAGCGTGTAGACCGCGCCGGCCTTGTCGACCCGGTGGGGGTTGGTGGCGGTGCGGCCCGCGCAGTCGACGGTGCGGCGTTCGCGGGCGGAGGCCTCGGCGTGGCGGAGGACGGCGTCGGGGGCGACGAGGACGCGGTGGCCGGCGGCGTGGGCGCGCCAGCACAGGTCGACGTCGTCGCGCATGAGGGGCAGGCGGCGGTCGAAGCCGCCGAGTTCCTCGAAGACGTCGCGCCGGACGAGCATGCCGGCGGTGGAGACGGAGAGGACGGAGCGGATCTGGTCGTGCTGCCCCTGGTCCTGCTCGCGGCGGTCCAGGCCGGTCCAGCGGCGGCCGCTGCGGGCGATGCTGACACCGGCTTCGAGGAGCTGCTTGCGGTCGTACCAGCCGCGGAGTTTGGGGCCGAGGACGGCGGCGTGCGGGTCCGAGTCGGCGACGCGGAGGAGTTCGGCGAGGGCGCCGGGCTCGGGGGCGCAGTCGTCGTGGAGCAGCCAGAGCCACTGGACGGGCTCGCCGTGCGGCAGGTCGGGGAGGTCGTACGCCTCGTCGTTCCAGGTGCGGCTGACGGGGTCCCAGCCGCTGGGGCGCTTCAGGTACGGCAGGTCCTCGGGTCCGAGCACGGGGGCGGTCCGGGCGGCCTCCTCGACGGCGGCGCCGAATCCGGTGCGGCGCGCGAGGTGGAGGACGCGGTCGGCGCCGATGGCGTCGGCGACGAGCTGCGCGGAGTCGTCGGCGCTGCCGGTGTCGGCGGCGACGACGCTCTGTACGGGGCGTTCCTGGGCGAGCAGCCCGGCGAGGGCGTCCGGCAGCCAGCGGGCACCGTCGTGGGTGACGAGCACGGCGGTGACGACGTGTCGGGGGAACTCAGGAGTTGAGGACATCGAGCTACGGGCCCTCCGGCCGGGGTCGCCCCGAGGGGCTGGGGGTGGCGTCTCGGACGGAGGCCCACACTAATGGCTGCGCGCGGCGGGGGCGGTCGGCCTGTGGACGGAGGGGGCGGGAGCGGAGTCCTGTGGACAGAGGCCGGACCGCGGGCCCGGGCGGGGGCGGGTGAGGCCCGGGCGGGGGCGAGGGAGGCGCGGGCGGAGGGCGCGTCCGGCCCGGGCCGCGGGCGGGGGCCGGGGAGTCGGCGCCCCGGAAACGAAACGGTCCGCCGGCCGTGGAGAGGCACAGGGCGGACCGTTGCTCGTGTTCGGGTGGGAGTGCGCGCGGGGCGCGGCGGTTTTCGGCCGGTGATGCTCGGGGCCGTGCGGCGCCGTTCTCAGACGGCGGCCTTCTTCAGGCGGCGCCGCTCCCGCTCGGACAGACCGCCCCAGATGCCGAAGCGCTCGTCGTTCTGCAGGGCGTATTCGAGGCATTCGGAGCGGACCTCGCAGGCGAGGCAGACCTTCTTCGCCTCGCGGGTCGAGCCGCCCTTCTCGGGAAAGAAGGACTCGGGATCGGTCTGGGCGCACAGCGCGCGCTCCTGCCAGCCGAGTTCCTCGTCCGCGTCCTCGACCAGCAGTTCCTGGAACAACTCGGTCATCTGCGCCCCTCGTCTGTCTGTGCGTCCCCGTGATGGTGGCCAGTCACCGGACCCGGCCGAACGACACGAGTGAAATTACAAGTTCGTGCTCTGTGCGAGTCAAGCCGAGATCTGCTATTGCGCCCCGTATTCACTCTGTGGAACCAAGCGTATGCGGAAAGTGTTCAAATCACCAAAAAACGTGACACAACCCACCGGCCCGATCTCCGCCGTCACACCTCACAGGGAAGGACGTCCGAGACTTGGATCTTGTTGCGATCCAGCCATGGAAGCGATTCGGATCACAGTCCGGTCACGAACCACCGGGGATGGTCGCGCCACCGGACGTGATCACACTCCGCCGCCATGTCCACGGGCACAGCTGCTGCGCCATGTTGCCTGGTCCGGGCCAGAGCAAACCTTTCTCCGGGCAGGGCGACCGAATGAGGTGAAACATTACCCCCAAATCGGGCATTGAGTTGACAGTCGGGTACCCCTCCGGCCACCTTTGGTGGCATGTCAGCGACCTCTGCGCCCGCCGCGACCCGTACCCACGGGTTCCGCCGCGCTGCCCAGAACTGTTGTCGCTGCTGTCGTCACAGCTGTTGATGCCGTAGGGCTCCGGCTTTCTCCCCCAGCGTCACCCCCGCGTCACACGCGTCGCCCGGGTCTCCCCCGCCTCATCCGCGGCATCCGGCCCTCATGTCGCCCGTGACACCCGCGTCGGACACGACACCGCGTCACCGCCCCCACGCCTCACCGCCCGGGACGCGACCGCCGGTCACCCGTCCTCCGCGCCCCCGCCGCCTCCCGCCTCCCGCCTCCCGCCTCCGCTGAGGAACCACCCACCCATGAACATGGACAGCGACCTCCAGATCGCCGGCGACATCCTCGAAGTCCCGCACCTGCTCCAGCCCGAGCGGCAGCACCCCGCCACCGTGGCCGAGTTCGCCGGACTCGCCCGCTCCATCGCCGCCGACCGCGCCCAGTGGGCCCCGCACGTCGAGTACGACGCCACCACCCGCTGGTACCACCGGCTCCGCACCGGCCCCGGTTACGAGGTGTGGCTGCTCTCCTGGGTCCCCGGACAGGGCAGCGGCCTCCACGGCCACGGCCCGTCCTCCGGCGTCCTGACCGTCCTGCAGGGCGAGCTGACGGAACGTACGGAACGCGGCGTACGGAAACTCACCGGCGGGGCGCAGCGTGTCTTCGCGCCCGGCTACGTCCACGAGGTCGTCAACGACTCCCTCGAACCGGCCGTGAGCCTGCACGTCTACTTCCCCGGCCTGACGGAGATGCCCCTGCACGAGTCGGCACGGACGCGGTGCGCCCCGGCCGGCCCGGAGTTCGTCACCGCGTGACCGCCCGGTGCGCCCCGGCCGGCCCGCGGGCCGTCCCCGCCTGACAGACTGGCGCGCATGCGCATTGTGGTTCTGGCCGGTGGCATCGGCGGTGCCCGCTTCCTCCGCGGCCTCAAGCAGGCCGCGCCGGACGCGGAGATCACGGTCATCGGCAACACCGGTGACGACATCCATCTCTTCGGGCTGAAGGTCTGCCCCGACCTGGACACGGTGATGTACACCCTCGGCGGTGGGATCAACGAGGAGCAGGGCTGGGGCCGGCGGGACGAGTCCTTCACGGTCAAGGAGGAGCTCGCGGCGTACGGCGTCGGGCCCGAGTGGTTCGGCCTCGGCGACCGGGACTTCGCGACCCACATCGTCCGCACCCAGATGCTCGGCGCGGGCTACCCGCTCAGCGCCGTGACCGAGGCGCTCTGCGACCGCTGGCGGCCCGGCGTACGCCTCATCCCCATGTCCGACGACCGCGTCGAGACCCATGTGGCGATCGAGGTCGACGGCGAGCGGCGGGCGGTGCACTTCCAGGAGTACTGGGTGAAGCTGCGCGCCTCCGTGGACGCGCTGGCCGTCGTGCCGGTGGGCGCGGAGAGCGCGAAGCCCGCGCCCGGTGTCCTGGAGGCCCTCGCCGAGGCGGACCTGATCCTCTTCCCGCCGTCCAACCCGGTCGTGTCCATCGGCACCATCCTGGCCGTGCCCGGCATCCGCGAGGCGGTCGCCGCCGCGGGGGCGCCCGTGGTGGGCCTCTCCCCCATCGTCGGTGACGCCCCGGTCCGGGGCATGGCGGACAAGGTCCTCGCGGCGGTGGGCGTCGAGTCCACGGCGGCGGCCGTCGCCCGGCACTACGGCGCGGGGCTCCTCGACGGCTGGCTGGTCGACACGGTGGACGCGGACGCCGTCGCGGACGTCGAGGCGGCGGGCATCCGCTGCCGGGCCGTACCGCTGATGATGACCGACCCGGACGCCACGGCCGCGATGGCGCGTGAGGCGCTGGCGCTGGCCGGGGAGGTCCGGGGGTGACGGACGTGACGGCGGCGCCGGCCCGCGCGGAGGAGGTGGCGGGGGCCGGGACGGACCGGGGCGCCGTGGCGTACCGGGTGTGGGCGCCGGACGGACTGCCGGAGGTGGCGGCCGGGGACGACCTGGCCGCGCTGATCGCCCTCGCCGTCCCCGACCTCGCCGACGGCGACGTCCTGCTCGTCACTTCCAAGATCGTGAGCAAGGCCGAGGGGCGGGTGCTCGCCGCCGCCGACCGCGAGGACGCGATCGACGCCGAGACCGTACGGGTGGTGGCGCGGCGCGGCACCCTGCGGATCGTGGAGAACCGGCAGGGGCTCGTCATGGCCGCCGCCGGGGTCGACGCCTCCAACACCCCGGCCGGCACCGTGCTGCTGCTGCCCGAGGATCCTGACGCCTCCGCCCGGCGCATCCGGGCCGGGCTGCGCGAGGTCCTCGGCGTCGATGTCGGTGTCGTCGTCACGGACACCTCCGGGCGGCCCTGGCGCAGCGGCCTGACGGACGTGGCGATCGGGGCGGCCGGTGTGCGGGTCCTGGACGACCTGCGCGGCGGGACCGACGCGTACGGCAATCCGCTGAGCGCGACCGTGGTCGCCACCGCCGACGAGCTCGCCGCCGCCGGTGACCTCGTGAAGGGCAAGGCCGCCGGGCGGCCGGTCGCCGTGGTCCGCGGGCTGCCGCACGTGGTGACCGGGGACGGGGAGCCGGGAGCGCGGGCGCTGGTGCGCGGGGCGGCCGACGACATGTTCCGGCTCGGCACCTCCGAGGCCGTACGGGAGGCGGTGACGCTGCGGCGGACGGTACGGGAGTTCACCGACGCCCCGGTCGACCCGGGCGCGGTACGGCGGGCGGTCGCCGCGGCCGTGACGGCGCCGGCGCCGCACCACACGACGCCGTGGCGGTTCGTGCTCCTGGAGTCGGCCGGGGCGCGGCTGCGGCTGCTCGACGCGATGCGGGAGGCGTGGATCGCCGACCTGCGGCGGGACGGGAAGTCGGAGGAGTCCATCGCCCGGCGGATCCGGCGCGGGGACGTCCTGCGCAACGCGCCCTACCTGGCCGTCCCCTGTCTCGTGACGGACGGCGCCCACCACTACGGCGACCCGCGCCGGGACGCCGCCGAGCGCGAGATGTTCGTGGTCGCGGCGGGCGCCGGGGTGCAGAACTTCCTGGTGGCGCTGGCCGGCGAACGGCTCGGCTCGGCGTGGGTGTC
>NZ_JAPSIW010000293.1 GCF_031178505.1 Streptomyces sp.
CAGCAGTTCACCCACCACGCCCGCGTCCACCGCCGGACCCCGCAACAGACCCGGCAGACAGCCGCCGGGCAGCACGGAGACCAGCGCCGGGTACAGCCGGTCACCGGCCGCGGCGAGCCTCTCCGCGTGCGCGGCGAGCCGCCGCCGTTCCTCCGGACCGAGGAACCGCCGCATCGCGGAGTCGGGGCGGACGAGCTGCGCCAGGGGGTTGTCCCGGAACCGGCCGTCCTCGCCCATGAGGCGGGCGACGAGACCCCCGCGCGGGCCGTCCGGGCCGTCGAACACGGTGTAGTGCCGTTCGCCGCCGTCCCGGCTCTCCGCCGCCCGCAGCCAGTTGGGCAGGGCGTGGAGGGTACGGGCCAGCGGGGACCAGCGGCCCGCCACGGCGTCCATGTCCCCCGCCCGGTGGATGTCCGTGCTCACGCGGAGGTCCTCTCGTGTCCGTGCCGATCGTGTCCGTGCCGAGAAATGGGGGACCGGCCGGCGACCGGGGCCCGGCCCCGCCGCCCGGCGTACGCCTCGGTGGGACCGAGCGCCTCGCGGCCCGTCTCCGCGCGGTGGGCCGGCGCGTCAGGCGGCCCCGACCGGAACCCCTCGGCCTCCCCGTGCGGCGGCCGCCCGCGCGGACCGGCCAGGAAGCCGGCCGTGGCGAACCCCGAGGACACCCCGGACAGCCGCCTCCCGGCGAGGACCCGCACCAGCCCCGCGTACGATCCCCTCGGCCGACTCCGGGCGGACGAGGGCCCGTCCGGCGCGGCGGACACTGCGAAACCCGCGCCGTGACCGATGCCGAGGGCGGCCGCGGTCATCGCCGAACCTCTTCCTTGGTCAGAGCACCGAAGTCGTCCAGGCGGACCACGGGAAGCGAATCCAGGTGGCCCGGGCGGGCGTCCGCCTCGTTCCGGCCGGCCGGAACGGGAGGAGCGAACGGGGCCGCCGGGCGGCCGGCGGCGTGCCCGGGCTCCGTCTTCGTCCCGGGATCCGCCGGAGGCACGGGCCCGGGCCCGCCCGTCCTCGCCGATGCCGGAAGGAGCGGGGTCAGCGCCAGCACGGCGGCCATGAGCAGCGGCGCGAGCACCCAGTAACCGCTCCAGCCGTCCCCCGCCGCGGTGCGGTGCTCCGCACCACCGATCAGGGCGGCGCCGAACAGGGCTCCGACGAGCCCACCGCACGCGTCGCCCACGCCCGACAGGCCGTAGACGGTGGTGGCGTCGTCCGCGCCCTGCGCCCGGACGCGGTCGTCGATCCACAGGCTCACGCCGACCTCGCCCACGCCGAACACGACGATCGCCAGGAGCCACAGGGGCCACCACGAGGCCGGCGCGGACAGCAGCACGAACGCGGCGGCGAAGAGGGCGAAGCCCGCCACGAACACCGGCCGCACACCGCGTCCGGCCACCGCCCTCGTCACCGGCCGCCGGGCCACGATCAGCAGCGCCGCGTTGACCAGGAACAGACCACCGGCCGGCCAGACCGAGGCCCCGTCCACGACCAGCAGCGGGAAGGCGCTCTCCAGTTGGACGACGGCGAGCCCGAGCAGCGTCGTGGCCGCCGTGATCAGCAGGACCGGGCGGCGGCCGGCCAGCGCGACCGCGCCGCGCCAGTACGCCGGGCCCGCCCCGGAGCCGTCCCCGGCCTCCGGCAGCCGCAGCCGCCACAGCAGCGGGCTCAGCGCGGCGAAGGCCAGGGCGGCGAGCACGAACAGTGCCGCGGACCCCCGCACGAACACCAGCATGCCGACGAGCGGCCCCAGCGCCATGCCCGCGTTGGCGCACGTGGCGCGCGCCGAGGCGGCCCTGAGCTGGTGTTCGCCGGCCACCGCCCGCAGCAGCGCGGCCCGGGCGACCGGGGAGAACACGCCCGCGCCCGTGCCGATGAGCAGCACGGCGCAGGTCACCTGCGCGAGGGAGTCGCCCAGCAGCAGCGGATAACCGGCGACACGCAGCAGGTTGCCGAGCACCATGACCCGGCGCATGCCCCACCGGTGTGTCAGCGCGCCCGCGGCCAGCCCCGACACCCGGGTGCTCCAGTAGCTCAGCCCGAGCAGCAGGCCCACGGCCGCCGACGACAGACCCGCGCCGTCGCGCAGATGGAGCGCGAGGTACGGGACGACCAGGAAGACGCCCGCGCCGGACACGAACGCGGCGGCCAGCAGGACCAGAACCGGCCCGTCGCACCAGGGCGGCAGCAGCCTCCGTACCCGGCTCACCGCGCACCGCCCGCCACCCGGCCGGCCGTCGGTCGCAGGTGCTGGGGGGCCACGCGGGCCCGGTGCGGGACCACCTCCGCGGGCAACCCCGTGAGAGCCGTACCCTCGGCGTCTCCCGGTCTCCCCGCCTCCGCCGCGTACCTGTGCACCCGCGCGGGTGTCGGACCGGGCCGGGCGAGCGCGTCGGCGATGTGGTCGGTCAAGGGGGTCCCCCGCTCTCGTGAAGTGGCACCTGCAACCCCGGGTCGGAGGCGCCGGACCGGCCTCCCCGCCACCGGAAAGCTAGGCAGGGGCACGGTGGCCCACAAGAAAGGCCCCGGCGGAGAGTCAAGTCGCCCTGCGCGCGCGAAGAGGAGCGCCCCGCCGCAGTGCCGGCGGGGCGCGAAGGCCGTCAGGAGGCGGGGGTGTCCCAGCCTCCTGACGGTGTGAAGGGGCGGCGGCCTCCAGGTCGTCGGCGGTGCGGCCGGCTGTCCGGCACGGGGTCAGCCGAGCCGCTCCCAGGTGAGGTCCGGGCCCAGCGCGTCCAGGAAGTCCGGGGCGTCGAACATGGCGCCCGCCGACGCCAGGCCCGCCACCCGCGTCCGCCCCGACAGCACCCGGGCCACGGCCTCCACGACCAGCGGCGCGGTCACCGCGTAGATGTCCCGCCCCCGGGCCACCGCGCGCCGCTCGGCGCCGTCCACGCGGACCACCACGTCCACCAGGAACGTCTGCGCGGACCGCCCCTGGGCGTCCACGGCCCCGGGCGCCGGAGTGTCCGCCGCCACGACGTCCCGCGCCGCCTCGACCGTCATGGCGGTGCTCACCTCGGGGACGGACAGATGGCTCGGCAGCGTCACCACGTCGGCCATCGTGAACTCGCCGATCACCTCGCGCGTCCCCCACGGCTCGGGAAAGTGCCACTCCCGCGCCGGCGCGGCGTCGTCCCGGTACTCCAGCCGCCCCCGCGCGAAGCGCACACGGCGCCCGCCCCGCCGATCCCGGGACACCGCCCCTGCCGCACGCGTGCCCGCCGTCGGATGCCAGCCGCTCAGCGCGTAACCGACCCGCACCTCCCCGGCCGCCGTCCCGCCGTCCAGCGCCGCCGTCGCCAGCAGATCACCGAGCCCCCCGAAGAACGCCATGGCCGGCACGACCACCACTCCCGCCTCACGCGCCCGGTCCCCGAACCGCGCGAACGTGTCCGCGTTGGCCTCGATCTCGGCCGCCACGTCCAGATACGGCACCCCGTTGCGCAGGGCCGCCTCGATCACGGGCGCCGCCGTCACGGCGAACGGCCCGGCGCAGTTGACCACCGCCGCGGCGCCGGCCAGCGCGCGGTCGAGCGAGGCCGGATCGTCCACCGACGCCGTACGGGCCTCCAGGCCGGTCTCCCGCGCCATCGCCGCCAGCTTCCCCGCGTCCCGGCCGCTGAGCACCGGCGTGAACCCGCGCCGCCGCAGCTCCGCGACCACGAACCGCCCCGTGTGCCCGTACGCCCCGAACACCACCACCGGCAGCCCCTGCCCCGACTCCGCCGTCGTACCCGTTGCCGTTCCCATGGGTTCCCCCGCTCTCGCCCGGTCCGGCGCGGTCGTCCACCGCGCTCCGTCCCCCTCATCCCACCAGGCATGCCGCTCCTCCGCGATGGTCCGGAACGACATGACCCGTACACTTCCGGACATGACCACGGTCGCCCTGGCCCTCACCGAGGGCATGCTCCACTTCGAACTCGCCCTCGCCTGCGAGGTCTTCGGCTCCGGTCCGCCCGAGCCCGCCCGTTCCTGGTACGACCTGCGGATCTGCGGGCCGGCCGCCGCGGGCGCCGGCCGTTTCCGGCTGGAGCCCGACGAGGGCCTCGACGGCCTCGCCACCGCCCATACCGTGATCGTCCCGGGCTGGGCCGACATCGACCGGGACCCGCCCCGCGCACTGGTCGACGCGGTCCGCGCGGCCCACGACGCCGGAGCCCGCGTGGCCTCCCTCTGCACGGGCGCCTTCGTCCTCGCCGCCGCGGGCCTGCTCGACGGCAGACGCGCCACCACCCACTGGGCGCACACCCGGGAGCTGGCCGCCCGCCACCCCCGCGTGACCGTGGACCCCGACGTCCTCTACGTCGACGAGGGCGGCGTCCTCACCTCCGCGGGCAAGGCCGCCGCCATGGACCTCTGTCTGCACCTGGTCCGCCGGGACCACGGCGCGGCCACCGCCAACGCCCTCGCCCGCCGCCTGGTCGTCCCCCCGCACCGCGACGGCGGCCAGGCCCAGTACGTCACCGCCCCCGTCCCGACCCCCGGCGACCACCCGCTCGCCGGCGTCCTGTCCTGGGCGGTCGAGCACCTGGACCGGCCCCTCACGGTGGAGGACCTGGCCCGCCGGGCCGGCCTGAGCAGCCGGCACCTCACCCGTCACTTCCGCGCGGTCACCGGTACGACCCCCCTCCAGTGGCTCCTCACCCAGCGCATCCGCTACGCCCAGGAGCTCCTGGAGAGCACCGACGACACGGTCGACACCGTCGCCGCCAGCACCGGCATGGGCACCGCGACGACCCTGCGGCGCCACTTCCAGCGCACCGTCGGCGTCCCCCCGGACACCTACCGCCGCACCTTCCGCACCCGGCCCGCGTCAGTGCCCGGCGCCCGCCAGGCCGAGCATCCGGTGCACGGGCGGCACCGGCAGTGACGGGTTGCCGGCGGCGGCCCGCGCCGCTACCCGGCTCGTCCAGCACCCACGCCGGGGTCCGTGTCCGACCCGAGGGCGCGAGCGAGCGCCGTCGGCACATGCGGGCTGTGGGCGACCGCGCGGCGGACCGCGCTCTCCTCGTGGCCCACCGGGAACGCGGCCAGGTCCGCGTCGACGGCGCGGCGCGCGCCGCCTCCCCGCGTCGGGCTCGCGAGGAACGCCACGACCGTCACCGGCAGCGGCGCCTCCACCCGGGTGGCCTCCGCGACCGCCTCCCGCACCGAAACCCTGGCGGGGGAGCGGTACGCCGACCGGCGGACGGCGTACATCGACCGGAACCCACTGGGCCCGCCCCCCAGGGCCTGTCGCGGGGGTGACCGAGGAGACACGTCCGCACGCCCTCGTCGCGAATGGCGGACGCCGGACCAGCTGGACCCGCAGGCCTGACCATCGACCAGATCGAGGCGGCGCAGGCGGAACCGGGAGACGCGGTCCGGTCACGGGGACGACGCCGGCGTCCCGCCGGCGCCGGTGGAGGGGGAAGACCGGTACGGCCCCCGAAGGCCGGAGCCTTCGGGGGCCGCACGCGGCGCCGGCCGTTTACCGCGCCGAGTAGCCGAAGGCCACACCGTTGGCCGGGAGGCCGCCCGAGCCGGGCTTGTACGTGGTGGTGGGGGCGACCGTGCCGCCCTGGGTCACGTTGGACATCGGCAGCGCGTGGAGCGCGCCCGTGGCCAGGGGGCCGAAGGGCATGCCCACGTACAGCTTCGTCGCCGTGAAGTGGATGTTCTTGCCCAGGTACTGGTTGGCGCCGGGCGGACCAGGGATGCCGTCGCCGTCGCCGGCCTCGATCCAGCGGTCGTTCGTACCGGCCGAGCCGGCCAGCGAGAACGTGTGGATCGCGCCCGCGTTGGCGGTGGTGACGAGGTCCTCACCGGGCGTACCCACGGCGAGCCGCATGGACGCCACGGTGCTCACCGAACCGGGGGCCGTGTTGACCGCGGTGAGGTACTCGCCCATGCGGTCACCGACCTCGGAGGTACCGGACACGTCGTCGTCCGCGGTGCCCTGCTTCAGCTCACGCAGGTAGCTCCAGGTGCCGTCGGGCTTGATGCGGATCTGCACCACGCGGCCCGCGTTGGCGCGGTCCTCGGTGCCGACCGTCACGCTCTCACCGGGCGAACCGATCGCCAGGATCGACTCCGTGGCGGCCGGGGCGCCGCTGGCCCGGAACGGGGCCATGGCCACCGCGTAACCGAACTGGTCGCCCGCCTCGGAACCGCCCGAGATGGCCGCGTTGTCCTGGTCGAGTCCCGCGAGCGGCAGGGGACGGCCGCCGGAGTCGAAGCGGTTGGCGTCGAAGATCGCGACGCCGCCGGCCTTCGCCGTGCTGCCGATGGCCTCGTTGGGGGCGCCGATGGCGATGTAGTTCTGGTCGGCGGCCACGGACCAGGCGAAGAGGTCTCCCGACTCGGGGTCGCCGGGAACACCGGCCGACGCCTGGTTCACCGCCAGGCTGGTGGTGCCGTACACGTAGAAGAAGGCGCCCGCCTGAGTGGCCGTGCCGATGCTTTCGCCGGGCAGGCTGATGATCAGGTACGGTCGGCCGGCGTCGTTCACCGCGGCCGCGATCCGGTGGCCCATGCGGTCGCCCGCCTCGGACGACGAAGCCGCGATTCCGCCGGTACCGGAGCCCTGTTCGAGGTGCGTGGCCTTCAGGGTGCCGGTGCCGAGGCCACCGGCCGCGCCGTACAGGATGTCCACGAAGCCCGCGTCGGTGGCGGTGCCGACGGTCTCGCTCGGGGTTCCGGCGACCAGGTCGGTGAAGCCGTCCTTGTTCCAGTCGATGGTGGCCAGGGTCTCGCCGAAGTAGTCGTCCGCCTCGGAGCCGCCGGCCACCCAGTCCAGGTCCTGGCTGATCTCCGCGGTGCCCTTGCCGCCCCCGTACACGATGCGGATCAGACCGGCCTTGGCGTCCGTGCCGACGGTGGCCTGCGGGTCGGAGATCGCGATGTCCTCCGCGCCGTCGCCGTTGAAGTCGGTCATGCCGGCCGGCTTCGGGGCGGTGCCCCCGCCGGTGACGGCGGCGCCGAGGTCGATCCGGGGGGTGGTGGCACCGGTGTAGACGACGCCCCGGCCACTGCTCTTGAGCAGGGCCGTCAGGTCGGCGACGCTCTTGGTGGGGAAGGCCTGCCTGAGCACCGCGTACGCGCCGGCCACGTGCGGCGCGGCCATGGAGGTGCCGTTCTTGGAGGCGTAGGTGCCGCCGGGCACGGAGGAGACGATGCCCGTGCCGGGGGCGAACAGGTCGAGCAGCGGGCCCCGGTTGGTGAAGGCCGAAAGCTCGTCGTCGTCGGTCGTCGAGCCGACCGTGACGGCGGAGGAGATGCAGCCGGGCATGCTCACCGCGTCGGTGTGCCCGTTGTTGCCGGCCGCGATCACGGTGGCCACGCCGGCGGTCAGCAGGCTGTCGACGACCGGCTTGCGCAGGTCGCTGTCGCAGGCGGTGGCGTAACGGCCGTTGCCGAGGCTGAGATTGGCGGCGACGATCGGCGTACCGGCCCGCTTGAGCTTCAGCACGTGTTCGAGGCCCTTGAGCTGGGCGCTCTGGAAGCTGCCCACGCAGGGAGCGCCGCCACCGCAGAACTCCTCGGTGGTGAACTGGCTGAAGACCTGGACGGCGACGATGTCGGCGCCGGGCGCCACACCGTTCTTGGGAGCGCCCGTGAGGCCGCTGCCGTTGCCCGCGGCGATGCCGGCCACGTGGGTGCCGTGGTCGCAGGCGGGCATGGTCGCGCAGGGGCCGGCCGCGGTGTTGGCCGCACCGGCGCCCTCCTGCGCGTCGGCGCCGTTCGGGCACAGGCTGGCGATGCCGCTCTCGGCGTCGCTCGGCGAGAAGCAGGCCTCGGCCACGACCCGGTTCCTCAGGAACGGGTGTCCGGCC
>NZ_JAPSIW010001001.1 GCF_031178505.1 Streptomyces sp.
CGACGCGCCCGGTGGCGGTGTCGCGGACGTGGAGCACGCCGGTCCCCTGGTCGAGCGTGAAGCCGGTGTCGGCGGTCGCCGCGACGGCGGTCTCCCGCTCCGCCGCGGCGCGGAGTGTGTAGGCGGTGGCGCCGCCGCCGAGGATCAGGGCCGCGAGGACGATGATCCACGCGCGCGTACGCCGGGACGGGCCCCGGCGGTCCGGGGCACTGGGCTTCACGGTCGGGTCCTCCTGGTGGGGGCTGCGGACGACGGCTCACCGGACGTCACGGCGGAGGGGCCGGGAGACGGAGGCACGGGCGGGGCGGCCCGCGGCGCGGGGCCGGGCGCCGGGGGCGCGGGCCGGGCGGTCTGCGGCCCGGGGCCGGACGCCGCAGGCCCGGGCGGAGCAGCTTCCGGCACGGAGACGGTCGCCGGAGGCACTGGGAGGGTGGCTTCCCGCGCGGGGGCGGGCATCGGAGGCGCAGGTAGGGCGGCCTGCGGCGCCGGAACGCAAGGCTGAGGCCCCGACGGGACCGCATCCCGTACCGGGACGGACGCCGGAGGCCCCGGCGGCGCGGCTTCCGGCCCTGGGCCGGACGCCGGAGGCGCAGGTAGGGCGGCCTGCGGCGCCGGAACGCAAGGCTGAGGCCCCGGCGGGACCGCATCCCGCGCCGGGAACGGGGGATCCGCCACCGCCCCCGACCCGGGCGCCGGGTCCGGTCCGGGTGTCCTCGCCCGGGCTGCCCCGGGCCTGTCCCGGGGCAGCAGGCGGCCGGCGCAGCAGAGAGCGGCCGTGAGGGCCAGGGCCGCGCCGGCGAGGGCGGTCCGTGGACCGCTCAGCGTCCACAGGGCACCGAAGGCGATCCCCGCGCCGACGCGGGCGAGTGCCTGCGCGGTCTGGACGAGGGCGAGGCCGCCGGCCCGCCGCCGTTCGGGGAGCAGCGGCCCGGCGAGGGCCATCAGCACCCCGTCGGTCGCGGCGTAGAAGGCGCCGAGCAGAAGCAGGACGCCCGCCAGGACCAGCGGGCCGGGCAGGGGCGCGAGGAGCAGCCCGTAGGCCAGGAGCAGCGCCCCGTGCCCGTACAGGAAGGGCCGTCTCCGCCCGGTCCGGTCGGCCCGGCGTCCGACCGGTACGGCGAGCAGCAGGTAGACGCAGGCGGCGCCGAGCGGGAGGAAGGGGAACCAGGTGGCGGGGAGGTCGAGCCGCCGCTGGAGGAGCAGATAGAGGAAGGCGTCCCCGACGGTGGCGGCTCCGAGCAGGGCCGCGCAGAGCACGGTCCGCCGGTAGGCGGGCGAGCGGAGGGCGGCGAAGGCCCCGCCCCGTCCGCGGGGCGGGCGGACCGGGGTCCGCGGGTCCCGCCGCCCCGGCACGAGCAGTACCCACAGGAGCACGCCGAAGGCTCCCACGCAGAGGCTGACCGCGAAGACGGCCTCGTAGGCGTCGGCCGTCGCCCACAGCAGCGCGAAGGCGGCCAGGGGGCCGAGGAGCGCTCCGGTGGTGTCCATGGCCCGGTGGACGCCGAACGCCCGGCCGAGGTCCTCGGGCGGGGTGTGGAGGGTGATGAGGGCGTCGCGCGGGGCGGTGCGGACGCCTTTGCCGAGCCGGTCGGCGGTGAGGGCGGCGGTGATCCAGCCGGCGGCTCCGGCCGCGCCGCCCGCGAGCAGCAGGCCGAGGCGGGAGCAGGCGGAGAGGGCGTAGCCGAGCCCGGCCACCTGTTTGTGGCGGCCGCCCCGGTCGGCGGTGTGGCCGCCGAGGAGCCGGACGAGGGCGGTGGCGCCGGTGGTCACTCCGTCGAGCAGCCCGAACTGGAGCGGGGACAGGCCCAGTCCGAGGACGAGGTAGAGCGGCAGGACGGCGGTGACCATCTCGGAGGAGACGTCGGTGACGAGGCTGACCGTGCCGAGGGCGAGGACGGTGCCGGGGACGTGGGGCCCGG
>NZ_JAPSIW010001002.1 GCF_031178505.1 Streptomyces sp.
GCGGCGCGGACCCGGGGGTTGCGGGAGAGGAGGTACCAGGCCCAGACGAGGGTGGAGCTGGTGGTCTCGTGACCGCCGATGTACAGGGTGACGGTCTCGTCGCGGATCTCCCGGTCGGAGAGGGGGGCGCCGGTCTCGTCCCGGGCGGCCAGGAGCCGGCTGAGCAGGTCGGGACGGTCGGTGCCCCCGGCCCGGTGGCGGGCGACCACCCGGGACACCTCGGCGTCGATGACGGCGGTGGCCCGCTTGACACGGGCGCGCCCGGGGGTGGGCACCCAGTCGGGCAGCAGGGCGCCGATGCCGCTGAACTCGGCACCGATCTCCTTCTGGGCGACGTCCATGGCCCGGCCGATGGCCCCCGCGTCGGCGGCCGTGTCCGCGCCGAAGATGGTGCGGACGGCGATGAGCTGGGTCAGCGCCGCCATCTCCTTCTTGATGTCGACGCGCTGTCCGTCGGTCCAGCGGTCGGCGAGGGCGACGGCGCACTCGCTCATCGTCTCCGCGTAGGAGCGGACCTGCTTGGGGCGGACGGAGGGCTGGACGAGGGAGCGTCTGCGCCGCCAGTCGGCGCCCTTGGCGACGACCACGCCGTTGCCGAGGAGGGTGCGGAAGGCGATGCCGAGGTCGGGCTGGTCGAAGGTCCGCTCGACCTCGGTGAGGAGTTCCCCGATGGTGTCCGGGTCGGCGATGAAGAGGGCGGGACCGCGCCCGAAGCGCCAGCGGACCATGTCTCCGCGGGCCCGGAGCTGTTCGAAGAAGGCGAGGGGGCTCTTGCCGAAGGCGGGCAGGTTCCCGAGGAGCGGCACGCCGCGCGGGCCCTCGGTGATGGTCGCGGCCGGATGCGCGCGTGTCCCGGCGCCGGGACCTGTCTGTGTGGTCACGTACGTCCCCTCCCCAACTGGCGGTGCCCCTGTGCGTGTGTGCGAGTCCATGCAAGCCGACCGCCCGCCCCCGCGCCAGCCCTGTGGACAACCGCCTGTGGACGGACGGCGGTCCCGCAACGCTCCGCCCGTGCGGCCGTGTTGACGGCGAAGGGCCCCGGCGCGGCAGCGCGCCGGGGCCCTTCCTGTCGACCGGAACCGGGCCCGGGACCGAGACCGCTCCCGGGCCGTTCCACATCCGTGCCGGACGGCCCGTCAGCTCACCGAGCTGTAGGCGACGACCCCGCGCAGCAGCCCCTCGACGGCCTTCCGCGCGTTCTTGGAGACCGTGCTGTTCTCCGCCGGCGCCGCGGCCGCGATCTGGCCGAGGACGTCGATGACCTGCTTGCACCAGCGGACGAAGTCACCGGCCGGCATCCCGGCCTCCCGCAGCACCTCGTCGAGGCTCTTGTCGGAGGCCCACTGGTAGGCGGCCCAGGCGAAGCCGAGGTCGGGCTCGCGCTGCCCGACGCCTTCCGCCTGGTTGATCCGGAACTCCTCCTCCAGGGCGTCGAGACGGCCCCAGATGCGGACCATCTCGCCGAGGGCGGCCTTCGCGTTGCCGGTGGGCAGCTTGGGCGCGACGGCGTCGTCGGCCTGCCGCGACTCGTACACCAGGGCCGAGACGCAGGCGGCGAGTTCGGCCGGCTTGAGCCCCTCCCAGACCCGTTCGCGAAGGCATTCGCTCGCCAGCAGGTCCAGTTCGCCGTAGAGCCGGGCGAGCCGCTTGCCGTGCTCGGTCACCTCGTCGCCGCGCAGGTAGTCGAGTTCGGTGAGGAGCGCGACGATCCGGTCGAAGGTGCGGGCGATGGTGTTCGTCCGGCCCTCGATGCGCCGCTCCAGCTGCCGGGTGTCGCGCTGCAGCCGGTGAAAGCGCTCGGCCCAGCGGGCGTGGTCCTCGCGCTCGTCGCAGCCGTGGCAGGGGTGGGCGCGGATCTCGGTGCGCAGCCGGGCGATCTCGCGGTCGTCGGCGGCCGCGGCCCGCTGTCTGCGGTGCC
>NZ_JAPSIW010000294.1 GCF_031178505.1 Streptomyces sp.
GAGGCGCACCACGCGCTCGCCGGCGCGCAGCTGCGGACGGCGAGCCGTCAGCAGCACCGGCTGGTCACCGCTCTCGCCCGGACGGCGGCGGAGCTGGCCGGCGAGGCGGGGCAGTCGGTGAGCGACACGGTCCTGGCCGAGATCGAACAGACCCTCCACGCCGTGCTCGCCCACCCGGACGTCGCCGAGCAGTGGTCTCGGGGGCGGCTGGCCAAGGTGCCGGAAGCGGCGGTCGGCTTCGGCGTCGTCACCCCGGACACCCTGCCGCCCCGGTCCGCGCCCGCGCCGAAGCCCGGCCCCGAACGGCGGTCCCCGTCGCAGCCCGCGCCGGGAAGGGACACCGAGCGGCGGTCGCGACCCGAGCCCGGACCGGAGAAGGACGCCGAGCGCCGGTCGTCGTCCGAGTCCGCGGCGGAGAACACCGAGCGCCGCCGGGAGGCGCGGCGCCTGCGGGCGCTGGAGCGTGCCCGCGCGACGGCCGGGGAGGCGGCGGCGGTCCTCACGCGCCGGGAGCGGGAGCTCGACGGGGCCCGGGAGCGGCGGCGGACGGCGGACGCGAAGGCGGAGGAGGCGGGCGGCCGGGTCGAGCGCCTGGAGCGCGAACTCGCGGGAGCGAAAGAAGCCGCGCGGCGGGCGCGGGAGGCCGTGAGGGCGGCCGACGGCGCGGTGGAGGCGGCGGACCGGGCTCTCACCCGGGCGCGGGAGGCGGCCGACCGGGCGGAGGCCGAGGTCGTCCGGCTCGACCGGCCGGGCCGTGACTGACCGGACGACGGTGGCGAGCGCGCGGCCGGTGACCGAACGATGGTAGTGGCGGGCGGGCGGTGACCGAACGGACGGCGGTGGCGGGCGGGCGGGCGGTGACCGAACGGATGGCAGTGGCGCGGTGAGCCGCGCGAAGCCGGTGGGCGCGCGCCCGGCCCGGCGTACGACGGGCGGGTTCACCCCCGCGCCGTCCGCACCGCGCTCCCGCCTCCCCTCCCCCGTCCGAGCGAACGGCGCGTCCGGGCGTCGAACCTACGGGTGAAATCCGGCCACCGGCGCGCCGAGGGCGGCCTGGGGCTTGGCGGGGTTGTGATTAATCCTTTCTGCGGGTGCGGGCGGTGGGCGCGTGGGGGGATGTGACCTGGGGTTCGCCGCCGGAGTGTGTGGGCCGGGTGGCCGGTCGGGAGTGCAGCGGCGGTCCGGAGTTGCCGAAACGGTACGGGGACGCGGGGAGCGGCTCCGGCGGGTGCCGGTCCCCCGTCCGCCCAGGAAACCGACTCACCGTGGGAGCACTCCATGCGCTTGATCGCGCGCTGCGCGGCACTCGCCGTCCCTCTCGTCCTCACCCCCGTGGTGGCCCTGCCCGGCGCCTCCGCCCAGGAAGAACGGCGGGTGCCCGTCCCGGTGACGCGAACCGCCGGTGTCCCGATCCCGGACAGCTACATCGTCACGCTGAAGGAGGGCGCGGACTCGTCGGCGTTCGTGTCGCGGATCCCGCTCATGACCACGCCCCGGTTCACGTACGGGACCGCGCTCTCCGGGTTCGCGGCGACCCTGACCGACGCGCAGCTCGACTTCGTACGGAAGTCGCCGCTGGTCGCGGCGGTGGAGGAGAACGCCCAGGTCGTGGCGGACGGCGCGGGCGGCCGCCCGCTGGCTCCCGCGGAGAGCTGGGGCCTGGACCGGATCGACCAGCGGACCCTTCCGCTGGACGGTGACTTCACCACGGCCGGCAACGGCGCCGGTGTGCGGGCGTACGTGCTGGACACGGGGATCGACTACGAGCACGCCGAGTTCGGCGGGCGGGCGTCGTTCGGCTTCGACGCGATGAACGACGGCCGTGCGGGGGCGGACTGCCAGGGCCACGGCACGCACGTGGCCGGGACGATCGGCGGCGACACGTACGGCGTCGCCCGCAAGGCCTCGCTGGTCAGCGTCCGGGTGCTGGGGTGCGACGGCAGGGGGGACTGGGCGGGGATCATCGCGGGAATGGACTGGATCGCGAAGAACGCCGTGAAGCCCGCCGTCGTCAACGCCTCCCTCGGCGGCCAGCTGTCCGCCGCGGTGAACGACGCCGCCGACGCCCTGTACGCCAGTGGTGTCCTGCCCGTGGCCGCCGCGGGCAACAGCGCCGCCGACGCGTGCGGCGTCTCCCCCGCGAGCGCCGACGGCGCCTTCACGGTCGGTGCCACGAACCAGAACGACGAGGAGACCTCCTTCTCCAACTGGGGACCGTGTCTGTCGCTCTACGCCCCCGGCGAGGACATCGAGTCCGCCAAGCTGGGCGGCGGCAGCGTGGCGCTGGACGGTACCTCGATGGCCGCGCCGCACGTCGCAGGCGTCGCCGCCCTCTACCTCGCCGCCAACCCCAGCTCCTCCAGCGCGGATGTCGCCGCCTGGCTCGACCGGAGTGCCACCAAGGACGTCCTCCGGTCCGTCAGCCCGACCTCGCCCAACCATCTGGTCTTCACCAACGGCCTCTGACGGGAACCCGGTCCCCGGTCCGGCGCCGCCCGTGCCGGGCCGGGAAGGGACAGGGCCGATCGGCCGCACGGCCGCGGCCACCGGAGGCCGGCCGCGTGGCGGCCGACGGCGCGAAAGCCGGAGGAACGGCGGGGCGACCGCAGACGTGACGCCGCACCGGACAGCACGGCCACTCACCCGTTGTAGCGAAATGCGAGGGAGCGGTGACGCTCCGGAGTGTCGCGCGGGGAAGTCTCGTACACAGGCGCTATCGAGGCGCCCGTACGACGTGCCCGAGGGACGCTCCCCGGGCGAAAGGAAGAACCCCATGCGGATCAGTGTCATGTCGTCCACCACCGCACTCATAGCCGCCGCGACGCTTTTCGCGGCCCCGCAGGCCCTGGCGGTCGAGCTCGGCGAGCACGACAGGACGTTCCTCAAGGCGGCGCACCAGGGCAACCTGGCCGAGATCGCCGCGGGCGAGGACGCCCGGAAGAACGCGACCACGGAGTGTGTGAAGACGGTCGGCGCCGCCCTCGTGCGCGACCACCGGAAGCTCGACGCGGCCACGACGGCGCTCTCGGCGAAGCTGGGCGTGTCCCTGCCGGCGGGTCCGGCGCCGGAGGACGAGCGGAAGCTGGCGGCGGTCCGCGCGAAGGCGGGCACGCCGGCCTATGACGCCGCCTGGCTGGCCGACCAGGAGGTCGCCCACACCAAGACCCTCGCGCTGATCGACCGGGAGCTGGAGGAGGGCCGGAACAGCGAGGTCTTCGCCGCCGCCCGCTCGGCCCGGCCGGTCGTGGCCATGCACCTCGACATGGTGCGGGCCGGCACCTGTCACGCGGCGAAGGCGCCGAAGACCGTCGGCGCGGGTTCCGGCGGCCACGTCGCGGCCGCGGCCGACGAGCGTGACGCCCTCGCGGGGGCGACCCTGGCGAGCGGTCTGCTGCTCACGGCGGGCGCCGGATGGTGGGCCCTGCGCGGGCGCCGCCGGGCGGCCGGCAGGAGCTGACCGGACGTGGCTCGACTCCACCAGGCCTGCGCCGTCCTGGCGGTCGTGGCCGGCGGGGTGCTGATGGCGACGGGCTGGACCCTCCTCGACTCCCGCCCCGCGCGGGACGAGGGGGCCCTGCCCGCCGCCCTGCGGACGGAGGGCCCGGACCGGGCGGCGCCGCCGCCCTCACCGCCGGTCGCCCTGGCCGTCAGCGGGCCGCACCGGCTGCACGTCACGGTCGCGGCCGTGGCCGCTACCCGCGAGGGCGGCCTCGACCTCCCGCAGGACGGCGACAGCGCCGGCTGGTGGGCGCTGGGCGCGGCGCCCGGTGCGCCACGGGGAACGGTCCTGCTGGCCGGGCACCTCGACACCCCGGAGGGCCCCGGCTCCTTCGAGGCGCTCCACGAACTGGGTGTGGGTGCCCGCGTACAGGTGAACTCGGCCGACGGCCGGGTGCACGCCTACCGGGTGACGGCACGCCGGACCTATCCGCGCACCCAACTGCCCGACGACCTCTTCTCGTCGGCCGGCCCCGCGCGGCTCGCCCTCCTCACCTGCGCCGGTGACTACGACCCCGAGGCCGGGCAGTACGACGAGAACCTCGTCCTGTACGCCGCTCCCGCCCCGGCGACCGGGTCCGCACCACCCTGAGGTAAGTTGAACACGTTCAAGTAACGGAACCGGGGGGCGGGGTCATGCCGGGCACGGCGCGGGACAGCATTCATCCGTGGCAGTTCGGGCTCGTCGTGCTCGCGGCGCTCACCCCCTTGCCGGCGGTGGCCGTGGCCGCCGCCGAGGGGTACGTCGATCTGCCGGCCGCCGTGCTCACCATGGTGGTGATCGCCCTCCCTCTGGTCCTCCACGCCCGGCGGACCGGCTTCGCGGTCCTCATCGGCTGCCTCGCCCCGGTGCTGTTGTTCTGGTCCGTCGTCGGCGCCATGGCCGGAATGTTCGTCTTCTTCCCCTCGGTGCTCCACCTGCTCCTGGCCCTCGGCGCGGACCCGCGCCGGAGGCCGGCCGCCGCCAAGGTGATGGCCGCCGCGGGCCTCCTGCTCTCGGCGGCCGCACCGGCCCACTTCCTGGCCTGACCCGACCCGGGGCACAGGCCGCGGGTCGCCTCGCTTCCGTCATGGGCTCACGAGCCCATGTGGACGTGCGACACCCACAACCCCGGCATCCCCGCACGAGACGGTCCGCACGGCGCGGACCGTCTCGTGCGGGCCGAAGGCCGTGTCACGGGCCGGCCGTAGTGGTTCTCCGCGGAGCCGAGCGCGCTGACCACGAGCGGCGGTGGCGGCGCCGGTGGACGTGCCCTGCGGTCCTTTCGGTCAGGGAACAGGCACGGTCGGCGGGTGGGCGGCGGGTGTCTCCGACCGCTGGGACCCGTCCGCGGTCGTCACCAGGCCGGTGATGAAGGTGCGGATCTCTTCGGCCTCGGGAACGGCGAGGGCGGTGTACAGGTCGAGGGCCTGCCGGGCGTGGTCGTGAGCGAGGTCGACCCGGTCGAGGTCGCGGTGGACCTTGGCCAGACCGTGGTGCGCACGGGCCTGTTCGGGGCGGTAGCCGAACTCGCGGGCGAGGGCCAGCGCGGCGTCGTGTTCGACCGCCGCCCGGTCGGGGTCACCCATGGAACGGGCCGCTTCGGCAAGGGCGTTGAGGGACTCGGCCTCGTCGCCGGGGAAGTCGGAGGTGCGGCTCAGCTCCAGGGCCTCGTGATGACGGCGCCGGGCCTCCTCGTAGCGGCCCTGCCGTTGGTACAGGAGTCCGGTGTTGTTCAGCACGATGATCTCGCCGATGCGGGATCCGGTCTCGCGGTACACCCGCAGTGCCTGCCTGTGGCACTCGTGGGCGTCCTCGTACCGTCCTCCCCGTTCGTGGATGACGCCGAGATCGGTCAGGCATCTGGCTTCACCGCCACGGTCGCCGAGCTCACGGAAGAGCTCGAGGGACCGTGCGCAGTGTTCGTGGGCCCGTTCGTACTCCCGCCGCCGCCTGGACACGGTGCCGAGACCGGCCGACGCGCGGGCCTCGGCGCCCCGGTCACCGGTCCCGCGAGCGAGATCCAGGGCCTGCTGGTAGTGCTCGGCCGCTCGCTCGTAGGCGCCGTGCCACCAGAAGTGGACCTCGCCGAGATCGATGAGGGTACGGGCTTCGGCGGCCGTGTCACCGCTCTGGCGGCCGGCTCGCAGGGCCAGTTCGTGGAGGACCTGCGCGTCGGCCTGATGGGCGTGGCCCAGCAGGTAGCGGTGCAGGGTGGCGGCCAGGTGGCTGGTGTGGGTGAGCCAGTCGTGCTCGGCCGCGTACTGGCCGGTCGCGATGAGGTTCGCCCGTTCGACGTCCAGCCAGGCGATCGCCTCGGCCTCGTCCTGTGGGGGCGGCGCCGGGGTGTCCGGCGCGGGGATGCGGGGTCTGCGGTTCCTGCCCTCGGGGTAAAGGTGGTCGATGGCCTCGCTCGCGGTGTGAAGGTAATGGTGGAACAGCCGGCCGAGGGCCTCGCGCCGGGCGTCCGGGGGCTCCTGGGCGGCCGCGGTGGCGAGGGCGTGTTCGCGCAGCAGATCGTGGAAGGTGTAGCGGCCTAGGTGGTGCTGGGCCAGGACATGGGCGTCCAGGAGGTCCTCCAGGAGGTTCTCGGCCTCGTCCAGCGGCAGACCGGCCAGCGCGGACGCCGCCTCGGGGCTGATGTCACGGCCCGGTTGGAGACCCAGGAGCCGGAACATGCGTTGCTGATCCGCGGTCAGCTGCTCGTAGGACAGGGTGAACGCCGCTGCCACCCCGCGCTCCGAGGTGGCCAGCTCGGAGAGCCTGCGGCGCTGGTCACGGAGGCGGCCGGCCAGGTAGGCGACGGTCCAGCGGGGGCGGTGGTGCAGTCGGGCGGCGGCGATGCGGACGGCCAGCGGCAGGAATCCGCACAGCTGGAGGACGTCGAGGACGGCGAGGGGTTCGGCGGACGCCCGTTCGCCGACGATGGCCGTGAACAGCCCCACGGCGTCCGCGGCGGGCAGCACGTCCAAGGACAGGGCGTGGGCCCCGTCCAGGTCGGTCAGCCGTCGGCGGCTGGTGATCAGGACGAGGGCGCGGGAGGCGCCGGGCAGCAACGGGCGGACCTGGTCGGCGCCGAGGGCGTTGTCCAGTACGGCCAGCACGCGGCGGCCGGAGAGTTCGGACCGCCACAGTGCCGCGCGGTCGGCGACCGATGCCGGTACGAGGGAGGCCGGCACACCGAGTTGGCCGAGGAGCACCTCGAGCGCGGCGCCGGCGTCGAGCGGCGCCTGGCCTGCGGTGTGCGCCCGCAGATCGACGAAGAGCTGTCCGTCCGGAAAGTGATCCGCGAGGCGGTGCCCCGCGTGAACCGCGAGGGTCGTCTTGCCGACCCCGGCCATGCCGTCGATCGCCGAAATCGTCACGACACCGCCGCTGTCGCTCGACCACAGGCGGATCAGCCCGTCGAGCTCGCCCTCGCGTCCGGTGAAGTCCGGGACGTCGTACGGCAGGAAGTTGCCCCCCTGCGGCCCGACCTGCGCCGGTGCGGTGACGGGTGCGGTGACCGGTGCGGTGACGGGCGGCCGCAGATCGGGGGCGTCCCGCAGGATGTCCTGTTCGAGCTTGTTGAACGCGTGGCCGGGGTCCAGCCCCTGCCGCTCGGCCAGGGTCAGCCGGAAGGTTCTGGCCACGTGCAACGCGTCGGTCTGGCGTCCGGCGCGGTGCAGGGCGAGCATCAGCTGGCAGCAGAGCCGTTCCCGCAACGGGTTCGCCGCCGTGTGGAAGGACAGTTCGTCAATCAGGTCCTCGTGCCGCCCCCTGGCCAGTTCCAGCTCGGCCAGGCGCTCGACGGCGGTCAGCCGCTGTCCGGTCAGACGTGCTCTCGCGCTCTCCGCGTAAGGGGCGGTGATGCCGGCCAGCGGCTCTCCCCGCCACAGCGCCAGCGCGGCACGTATGCGGTCGGCGGTGTCCCCCGGGGCGTCGGAGTCGGCCGGCGCCTTGGCGATCAGGCTGGTGAACTCGTCCAGATCGAGCTGTCCCGGCTCGGGAGAGATCACGTATCCGGCCGGCCGCGTGGCCAGCATCCCGTCGGCTTCCGAGGCACGCAGCATCCGGCGGATCGCGGCGATCGTGGTCTGGATCTGCGCACGGGCGGAATCCGGCGGCCGCGGCCCCCACATCGCGTCGACCAGGCGATCCGTACTGATCGCGACGCCGGCGTGCAGCAACAGATAGGCGAGCACGGCTCGGTGACGGGGCGCCAGGCCGGGGGCGTCCGAGCCGGGAGCCACGGCCTCCACCGGGCCGAGGATCCTGAACCGCATTCCGTCACTCCGGAGGTCGTCAGCGCGCGCATCGAAGAAGCATCGGGAATGTATCAAGAC
>NZ_JAPSIW010001003.1 GCF_031178505.1 Streptomyces sp.
CGCATCCACACCCCCGAGCAGCAGGCCATCGCGGAACTCCCCGACGTCAAGGTCCGCCTCGGCAACCTCAACGCGAACAACCAGCAGAAGGGCGTCGACTCCCTCATCCGCAGCGATCTGGAGTCCCTCGCCCGCCACCGTGCCATCAGCGACGCGGCGCTCGTCGGCGGCGACGAGGACCTGGTCTCCGCCGTGGAGGCCGCGCAGGGCTACGGGGCCCGCGTGCACCTGTGGGGCATCGAGGCCGCCGAGGGCCGCAACCAGGCCGAGGCACTGCTCTGGGAGGTCGACAGCCAGCGCACCTTCGACCTCGACTTCTGCCGGCCGTACGTGACCCGCCGGCCCGTCACGATGTACGAGAACGAGGGCGAGCCCCCGCCCTCCCGCGACGAGGTCCGCTTCATCGGCGCCCGGATCGCCGCCACCTGGCTCGCCGAACGGGGCCGGGACCAGCTCGCCGAGCTTCTGCCCGGTGATCCCTACCTCCCCGGGCCCGTCGACCAGGACCTCCTCATGGAGGCCGAGGGGCTGCTCAGCCGCTCACTGCGCGGCCACGCGGCTCTGCGGCGGGTGCTCCGCGACGGCTTCTGGCAGCACCTCCGGTCGCAGTACTGACGGCGGCTCCCCGGGCGCCGGACGCGTCTCGGGACGCCGAACGCCTCAGGGGGCCGTACCCACCCGGACGGGCGCGCCGGCTCGCTGCCAGAAGGCCGTCAGACGCCCGGCCAGCTCCTCCGGGTGCGAGACGTTGGGGGAGTGGCCCGCGCCCGGCAGAACCGTGTGGTGCGCCCCCGTACGGGCCGCCGCGGCCGCCAGCTCGGCCGGCGGCCAGACCATCTCGTCGGAGCCGTAGACGATGTGCAGCGGCATCCGCAGGGCGGCCAGCTCCGCCGTACCGTCCGGGTCCCGCAGCAGCAGCCGCCCCGCCCCGGCCAGCTGGGAGATCCGCGTCCGCATCCAGCGGCGCCGCAGGAAACCCACGATCTCCGGGGGGTCGGCCGCCTCGGGCTCCTCGCCCCGGCTGTCGAGCCAGCGCGTCGCCGCCCACACCTGCTCCTTCGGCAGGACGGCGAGGGCGCCCCGCAGGGCACGGACCCGGATCCGCTGGGGCCGTGCCACCCGGCCGGGCCCCGAGGACAGCAGGGTGAGCGAGAGGAAGGCGTCCGGCGCGAGGGTGGCGGCCGAGCGGGCCACGAGACCGCCGAAGGAGTGGCCGAGCAGGTGCACCGGACCGTCGCCGAGGGCCCCGGCCTGCGCCGTCGTGTCGAGGGCGAGCGCCCTCCGCCGGTAGGCGGCCCGGCCCCGGGGGCCCGGCGACTCGTGCTGGCCGCGGCCGTCCACGGCCACCGCCCGGTAACCTGCCTCGCCGAGCGGCCCGAGCAGGGCGAGGAAGTCCTCCTTGCTGCCCGTGTAGCCCGGCAGCAGGAGAATCGTTCCGCGCCGCTCACCCGCCGGCGCGGTGTCGAGCACCGCGAAGTCGCCCCGCGCGGTGACGAGACGGCGGGCACGGGTGCGGGGCGGCAGCACGAGGGACCGGGGCTTGCTCATATCTGGACTGTAGCCCTGGCCACCAGGGGCGGCCCGACCGGACGGCACGCGTGCGGCGCATCCACCGGCGGACACGGCCGCGGCCCGGTTCCGGAAGATCCGGAACCGGGCCGCGAGGCGCGTGACGTGCGGGAGATCAGCTCTCCGGCTCGGCCGCCGCCTTCTTGGTCGTACGGCGACGAGGCGCGGCCTTCGGGGCCTCCTCGGCCGCCACCGGGGCGGACTCCGCCGCGGCGGCCTTCTTCGTCACCCGGCGGCGGGGGGCCGCCGTCTGGGGCTCGGAAGCGGCGGGCGCCTCGGCGGCGACGGCCTTCTTGGTGGTGCGGCGCCGGGTGGTCTTGGGGGCTTCCTCGGTGGCTTCGGGTGCC
>NZ_JAPSIW010000295.1 GCF_031178505.1 Streptomyces sp.
CCCCGCTCTCGCCGCCGCCCTCTCCCGCAACCGCGCCCACATGCGGCCCTGGGAGCCGCACCGCCCCGAGCGTTACTACACCCCGGCCGGCCAGGCGGAGCGGCTCGGGGACGGGAGCGTGCGGTGGGTCGCCGCGGACGGCGGGCGGATCACCGCGTGCGCCACGCTCTCCGGGATCGCCCTCGGGCCCTTCCGCAGCGCCTCCCTCGGGTACTGGGTGGACGAGGAGTACACCGGGCGGGGTCTGGCGACCGCGCTGGTGGAGGAGGTGTGCCGGGCGGCGCGGGAGGAGCTGGGTCTGCACCGGGTCGAGGCGGGGACCGTCCTGGACAACCACGCCTCGCAGCGGGTGCTCGTGAAGGCCGGCTTCGAGCGCTTCGGCACCGCGCCCCGCTACCTCCACATCGACGGCGCCTGGCGCGACCACCATCTCTTCCAGCGCGTCCTGCACGACGATCCCCCGCCCCACGCCTGACACGGGGCCCCCGGTGGCGTACGCTCGACGGCTGCCCAGTGCACGTCAGAAGGGGGCCTCGGTGGCCGCGCAGGAAGCCGTGGACACGGTCAGGGACCGTGAGATCGGTGTCGAGCAGGAACATCTGGACCAGGTCTACCGCCGTCTGGAGGAGAAGATCCACGAGGCGGAGTTCCTGATGAACGACGCCGCCCAGCGCGCCCAGGTCGGCACGCCCGGCGCGCTCGCCGAGCGTGACGCCCAGGTCTTCCGTGCCGGGATCCACCTCAACCGGCTGAACAACGAGTTCGAGGACTTCCTCTTCGGCCGGATCGACCTGCTGTACGGCAAGGACGGCAAGAAGGGACCCGACGGCGCCTACACCTCCGTGGAGCCCGCCGAGGACGCCATCCGGCCCGACAACACGGCCGAGATCGGGGAGACCCTCCACATCGGCCGCATCGGCGTCCTGGACTCCGACTACTCCCCGCTCGTCATCGACTGGCGCGCACCCGCCGCCGCGCCCTTCTACCGGTCCACGCCCGTGGACCCCGGCCGGGTGGTGCGCCGCCGGGTCATCCGTTCCAAGGGCCGCAAGGTGCTCGGCGTCGAGGACGACCTGATGCGCCCGGAGCTGAAGGCGACCCTCGCCGGGCGCGAGCTGCCCGCGATCGGCGACGGCGCCCTGATGGCCGCGCTCGGCCAGGCCCGCAGCCACACCATGCGGGACATCGTCTCCTCCATCCAGGCCGAGCAGGACCTGGTCATCCGCGCGCCCGCCGCCTCCGTGACGTACGTCGAGGGCGGTCCCGGCACCGGCAAGACGGCGGTCGCCCTGCACCGGGCGGCCTACCTGCTCTACCAGGACCGGCGCCGGTACGCGGGCGGCATCCTCATCGTCTCGCCGACCCCGCTCCTCGTGTCGTACACGGAGGGCGTGCTGCCCTCGCTCGGCGAGGAGGGCCAGGTCGCGATCCGCGCGCTGGGCTCGCTGGTCGACGGGTTGGAGGCCACCGCGTACGACGAGCCGGCCGTCGCCCGGATCAAGGGCTCCTCCCGCATGGTCGCCGTCCTCCGCAAGGCCGCCCGGGGCGCCCTGGAGACCCCCGCGCCCAAGGCGCAGCCCGAGCTGGGGGAGGACGCCGACCGGGCCCCCGCCGGCACTCCCACCCGGCTGCGCGTGGTCGCCTTCGGCCGCCGCCTGGAGCTGGAGTCCGACGAACTGCGGCGGATCCGGCAGAACGTGCTGTCCGGCACCACCCCCGTGAACCTGCTCCGCCCGCGCGCCCGCCGGCTGCTCCTCGACGCGCTGTACGCCAAGTCCGGCGCCGTCGGCCGGCACAGCGACCCGCAGCTCGCCGCCGAGCTGCGGTCCTCCTTCGACGAGGACGTGTCGACCGAGGACTCCTTCCTCGGCTTCCTCGACGCCTGGTGGCCCGAGCTCACCCCGCGCCGGGTCCTCGACGCGATGGCCGACGAGAAGCGCCTGGGCCGCTGGGCCCGCCGCGTCCTGAACCAGGGGGAGGTGCGGCGGCTCGCCCGCTCGCTGCGCCGGCCCGGCCTGTCGGTGCACGACGTGGCCCTCCTCGACGAGCTGCAGACCCTGCTCGGCGCTCCGGCCCGGCCGCGGCGGAAGCGGGAGTACGACCCGCTGGACCAGCTCACCGGCCTGGAGGAGCTGATGCCGGTACGGGAGGAGACGCAGCGCGAGCGGGCCGAGCGGCTCGCCGCCGAACGCACCGAGTACGCGCACGTCATCGTGGACGAGGCGCAGGACCTCACGCCCATGCAGTGGCGGATGGTCGGCCGCCGGGGCCGGCACGCGACCTGGACGGTGGTGGGCGACCCGGCGCAGTCCTCCTGGTCCGACCCGGACGAGGCCGCCGCCGCCCGCGACGAGGCCCTCGGCAGCCGTCCGCGCCGGCGCTTCGAGCTGACCGTGAACTACCGCAACCCGGCGGAGATCGCGGAGCTCGCCGCGCGTGTCCTCGCGCTCGCGATGCCGGGCAAGGAGGCCCCGCGCGCGGTCCGCTCGACCGGTGTGGAGCCCCGCTTCGTCGCCGTAGCGGAAAACACCCACCTGGCCGAAACCGTACGGTCCGAGGCCGAGCGGCTGCTCGGTGAGGTGGACGGCACGGTGGGCGTCGTCGTCGCCATGAACCGGCGCGGCGAGGCCGCCCGCTGGCTCGCCGGGCTCGGTGACCGGGTGGTGGCCCTCGGCTCCCTGGAGGCGAAGGGCCTGGAGTACGACGCCACTCTCGTCGTCTCGCCCGCGGAGATCGCGGACGAGTCCCCGGCCGGCCTGCGGGTCCTGTACGTGGCGCTGACGCGCTCCACGCAGGCCCTGACCGTCTTGTCGGGCCCGCGTGACCTGCCCGACGCCGAGGGCGTACCGGACCTGCTGAGGGACTGATTTCAGGTCAACCTGTGGCGCTGGAATCACCGGGCGGGGTGGTTTGTTAGCCTGGGTGTGGCACCGGCTCGATCCAAGCCCCCGGGCCCAACCTTCGTCCCTCAGAGGGACCACTTGCCGCGAGGCGAGCATGGCGGGTCGGTGCCACTTAGACGTACATACAAAGTTGAGGCCCCAGGTCACCTCAGGTGACGGGGGCCTCTTCTGCATCCCCCGCATCTCTCGTATGGTGGAAACTACTTTCCGAAAACAAAATGACCGCATTACCTGCTACCGGCAGGTAGGTGCGACCATCGGAGGGCGCCGCCGGGTCAACCAGCCGGGGCGGCGTAGCAACGAAGCTAGGGAAAGCAGAGGAACTCGGCCATGGCAACGGCGCCCAGCGTCTCGTACTCGATGACGGTCCGCCTTGAGGTACCCGCGAGCGGGACCGCGGTCTCCCAGCTCACCACGGCGGTCGAGTCCCACGGCGGCTCCGTGACCGGCCTCGACGTGACCGCCTCCGGTCACGAGAAGCTGCGCATCGACGTCACCATCGCCGCGACCTCCACCGCGCACGCCGAGGAGATCGTCGAGCAGCTCCGCGGCATCGAGGGCGTCACCCTCGGCAAGGTCTCGGACCGCACCTTCCTGATGCACCTCGGCGGCAAGATCGAGATGGCGTCCAAGCACCCCATCCGCAACCGCGACGACCTCTCCATGATCTACACCCCCGGCGTCGCCCGCGTCTGCATGGCGATCGCCGAGAACCCCGAGGACGCCCGCCGCCTCACCATCAAGCGCAACTCCGTCGCGGTCGTGACCGACGGCTCCGCCGTCCTCGGCCTCGGCAACATCGGCCCCAAGGCCGCCCTGCCCGTCATGGAGGGCAAGGCCGCCCTCTTCAAGCGCTTCGCCGGCATCGACGCCTGGCCGATCTGCCTCGACACGCAGGACACCGACGCGATCGTCGAGATCGTCAAGGCCATCGCCCCGGGCTTCGCGGGCATCAACCTGGAGGACATCTCGGCGCCCCGCTGCTTCGAGATCGAGGCCCGGCTGCGCGAGGCCCTCGACATCCCGGTCTTCCACGACGACCAGCACGGCACCGCCATCGTCGTCCTCGCCGCCCTCACCAACGCGCTGCGCGTCGTCGGCAAGGGCATCGGGGACGTCCGGGTCGTCATGTCCGGCGCCGGCGCGGCCGGCACGGCCATCCTCAAGCTGCTCATCGCCGCGGGCGTGAAGCACGCCGTCGTCGCCGACATCCACGGTGTCGTCCACGCCGGCCGCGAGGACCTGGTGGACGCCTCCGCCGACTCGCCGCTGCGCTGGATCGCCGACAACACCAACCCGGAGGGCGTCACCGGCACCCTCAAGGAGGCGGTCGTCGGCGCCGACGTCTTCATCGGCGTCTCCGCCCCGAACCTGCTGGGCGCCGAGGACGTCGCCGCGATGGCCGAGGACGCCATCGTGTTCGCGCTCGCGAACCCGGACCCGGAGGTCGACCCGGCCGCCGCCCGGCAGACCGCCGCCGTCGTCGCCACCGGCCGCTCGGACTTCCCCAACCAGATCAACAACGTGCTGGTCTTCCCGGGTGTCTTCCGCGGTCTGCTCGACGCCCAGTCGCGCACGGTCAACACGGAGATGATGCTCGCCGCCGCCACGGCCCTCGCCGACGTCGTCACCGAGGACGAGCTCAACCCGAACTACATCATCCCGTCGGTCTTCAACGACAAGGTCGCCGGCGCGGTCGCGGGAGCGGTCCGCAACGCGGCCAAGGCGGCGGGCGCGGGCGCCTGACGCCCGCGGCGGCCCGTGCGGCCACGGCGGGCCCCGCGCGGCGCCTGCCGGGGTCCGGCGGGCCCCTTCGGGGACTCCGTCGTGCCCACGGCCCGTGACCGGGCGTGTCGTGGGTCGCGGCACCATAAACCCGCCTTTAGGGTGGATCTCCGGCTCGGTGTACCTCACGCGGAGTCGACGCTGCGTCACCACCTGGGAACTCTGGCGCTTTTCGTGTGACCCCAGGGGGTGCCGGATTGGCGTTCCCGCCGCTGGTGGGGGCAGGATGCGTGTTTGGGCGCGAGGGTCCGTCAAGGGACCCGGGTCCGGGGACTGTCCGAAGGCCCTGGCAGCATCGGCTTCGCTGTACCCAGTCATGCGGCTCTCGCCGCGTGGCACGCCTCACAGGCAAGAAGAACACGGGAGTAACAACATGAACCGCAGTGAGCTGGTGGCCGCGCTGGCCGACCGCGCCGAGGTGACCCGCAAGGACGCCGACGCCGTCCTCGCCGCCCTCGCCGAGACCGTCGGTGAGGTCGTCGCCAAGGGCGACGAGAAGGTCACCATCCCCGGCTTCCTGACCTTCGAGCGCACCCACCGTGCCGCTCGCACCGCTCGTAACCCGCAGACCGGCGACCCGATCAACATCCCGGCCGGCTACAGCGTGAAGGTCTCCGCGGGCTCGAAGCTCAAGGAAGCCGCCAAGGGCAAGTAAGCCGTCGCGGGCGGGCAGCACCGCCCGCCGGCAGCGTGCCGGGGCCGCTGGACGGCCCGGGGCAGGCACGGAGGGCGGCCACCCTGTCAGGGGGTGGCCGCCCTCTTCGTACGCCCGCACCCCGTACCGCCCGCGCCCGCACCCCGGGACACCTGCCCCCGGGAAGCCCGTGCGGGGCCCGTACGGCGGGCGAAGCCCGGGCAGGAGCCCCGGAAGACGCGAGAGGGCCCGTACGGCGTCCGTACGGGCCCTCTCGGCGTGCGACCGGGGGTCAGACCAGCGCGCCGCCCGGCAGCTCGACCTTGGCGCCGAGCTCCACCAGCTTGTCCATGAAGTTCTCGTAGCCACGGTTGATCAGCTCGATGCCGTGGACCCGGGAGGTGCCCTGGGCCGCCAGCGCCGCGATCAGGTACGAGAAGCCGCCGCGCAGGTCGGGGATGACCAGATCGGCGCCCTGGAGCTTGGTCGGACCGCTGACGACGGCCGAGTGGAGGAAGTTCCGCTGGCCGAAGCGGCAGTCCGAACCGCCCAGGCACTCGCGGTACAGCTGGATGTGCGCGCCCATCTGGTTCAGGGCGGAGGTGAAGCCGAGCCGCGACTCGTACACCGTCTCGTGGACGATGGAGAGACCGGAGGCCTGCGTCAGGGCCACCACCAGCGGCTGCTGCCAGTCGGTCTGGAAACCGGGGTGGACGTCCGTCTCCAGGGCGATCGCGTTGAGCGAGCCGCCCGGGTGCCAGAAGCGGATGCCCTCGTCGTCGATCTCGAAGGCGCCGCCGACCTTCCGGTAGGTGTTGAGGAAGGTCATCATCGAGCGCTGCTGCGCGCCGCGCACGTAGATGTTGCCCTCGGTGGCGAGCGCCGCGGAGGCCCAGGAGGCCGCCTCCAGGCGGTCCGGGAGGGCCCGGTGGGTGTAGCCGTCGAGCTTGTCGACACCGGTGATCCGGATGGTCCGGTCGGTGTCCATGGAGATGATCGCGCCCATCTTCTGCAGGACGCAGATCAGGTCCTCGATCTCGGGCTCGACGGCCGCGTTCGACAGCTCGGTGACGCCCTCGGCGAGGACGGCGGTGAGCAGCACCTGCTCGGTCGAGCCGACCGAGGGGTACGGAAGGCGGATCTTGCAGCCGCGAAGACGCTGCGGCGCCTCCAGGTACTGGCCGTCGGCCCGCTTCTCGATGGTCGCGCCGAACTGGCGGAGCACGTCGAAGTGGAAGTCGATCGGCCGGCCGCCGATGTCGCAGCCGCCGAGGCCCGGGATGAAGGCGTGGCCGAGGCGGTGGAGCAGCGGGCCGCAGAACAGGATCGGGATGCGGGACGAACCGGCGTGGGCGTCGATGTCGGCGACGTTCGCGGACTCGACGTGCGTCGGGTCGAGCACCAGCTCGCCGGGCTCGTCGCCCGGGCGCACCGTCACACCGTGCAGCTGGAGCAGGCCGCGGACGACCCGGACGTCACGGATGTCCGGCACGTTGCGCAGCCGGCTCGGCCCGCTGCCGAGGAGCGCGGCGACCATCGCCTTGGGCACGAGGTTCTTCGCGCCGCGGACGCGGATCTCGCCCTCCAGCGGGGTTCCGCCATGGACGAGCAGTACATCATGGCTGTCTGTGCCGGTCATGAATCTCGCGTTCCGGAGTTGTCGGTCGGGTGGCCAGAGAAAAGGGTAAGGGTCCATGACACCCCTTCCCGGCGTGTCGGGGGGCTTCTCAGACGTAATGAATTCGGCACAACACCCTCCGTTCTCGTGATCTTGCGGAGCGTCACGGTCCGGTTCGATGGGCGGGGCGGTATCGCGGTGTCTCGGCCCCGCTGTCCCTTCCCTTCCGACCTGCGGGAGTCCGTCGTGTAACCGGCATTGCGCCCGACAACCCCCGCAAACGCCGAAGATGCGGGATCATGTGTCGCATGACCGAGGTGTCCTCGCTCACAGGACGGCTGCTCGTGGCCACCCCCGCGCTGGCGGATCCGAATTTCGACCGCGCGGTGGTGCTGCTGCTCGACCACGACGACGAGGGTTCGCTCGGCGTGATCCTCAACCGGCCCACGCCGGTGACCGTCGGCGACATCCTCGCCCCCTGGGCGGATCTGGCCGGCGAGCCCGGGGTCGTCTTCCAGGGCGGCCCCGTCTCGCTCGACGCGGCCCTCGGGGTCGGTGTGATCCCCGGCGACGAGGGTCCGCTCGGCTGGCGGCGGGTGCACGGCGCGATCGGCCTCGTCGACCTGGAGGCCCCGCCCGAACTCCTCGGCCCCGCGCTCGGCTCGCTCCGCATCTTCGCCGGGTACGCGGGCTGGGGTCCCGGCCAGTTGGAGGACGAACTGACCGAGGGCGCCTGGTACGTGGTCGAGTCGGAGCCCGGTGACGTCTCGTCCCCCCGGCCGGAGACCCTGTGGCGCCAGGTCCTGCGGCGCCAGCGCGGAGACCTGGCCATGGT
>NZ_JAPSIW010000296.1 GCF_031178505.1 Streptomyces sp.
GCGCCCCCCGCCCGCTCCCGGACGCCCGTCGCCGACCGCTTCCCGCCCCTGATCCGGGACGCATCGTAGCGACCCCGGCGCCGCCGCTCGATGCGCACGACGACCCGGAGCGTCCGCCCCGGGCGGTCCGCTCGTGGCGGTGTGAGCCGCGGCTCCGGTCCCGGCCTGTGGCGCGGGCGGGCCGGCGACCGGACATCGGTCGCCCGGGCCGGTAGCGACACGCGCGGGTGGTGAACCGTGACGATGCCAGGGCGGGGACGGCGGAATGCGAGGGTCGGGTCACGGAGCGGGCACCCCCCGTCCCCACGGGCCGGAGATGTCGGTTGGCTTGACATGAGGAAGCATCCACACGAACACGACGAGTACATCTCCGGAGTCCGTGCCGAGCTTCTGGGCACCGCCCCGGCCGATCCGCCGTTTCCCGCCGACCACGACGACCTGCCCTGTCCGTTCTGCCGGACGCTGAGCGGCCACCCCGGCGGCCGGCCGGCCGGGCGCGGGGGGAAGCGCTGGTGGCGGGCCGGCGAGGCGTAGGGGCGCCCCGGTCCGTCAGGCGCGCCCGTCGCCCAGGGACTTCGCCACCAGGGCGGCAGCCCGCGCGATCAGCCGGTCGTCATGGGGGGCGTCCGCCTCGGGGCGGTTCGTCATGATCGCCATCACGAGCGGGGCCCGGCCGGGCGGCCAGACCACGGCGATGTCGTTGCGGATCCCGTACGCGCCGCCCGTCCCGGTCTTGTCACCGACCACCCAGCCACGCGGCACCCCCGCCCGGATGAGCTCGCCCCCGGTGGTGTTGGTCCGCAGCCACCCCGTCAGGAGGGCCCGCCCGTCCTCCCCGAGGGCGTCCCCGAGCACGAACGCCCGCAGATCGCGGGCGAAGGCGCGCGGCGAGGTGGTGTCCCGCGTGGCACCCGGGGTCCAGTCGTTCAGCGCGGGCTCGCGCCGTTCCACCCGGGTGACGGTGTCGCCGACCTCCCGGAGCGCGGCCGCCAGGCCCTGCGGCCCGCCCAGGGCGTCGAGCAGCAGATTGGCGGCGGTGTTGTCGCTGAACCGGACGGCCGCCTCGCACAGTTCGCGCAGGGTCATCCCCGTCGCCACGTGCTTCCGGGTCACCGGCGCGTGGGCCAGCAGATCCTCCTCGCCGTAGGTGACCACCCGGTCCATGCCCTCCGGGAAGTACCTGTCGACCACCGCGGCGGCGGCGAGGGCCTTGAACGTCGAGGCGTACGCGAACCGCTCGTCGGCCCGGTGGGACACCTCCCGGCCGGTCCCCGTGTCCACGGCGTGGACCCCGATCCGTGCCCCGGACTCCCGCTCCAGCTCCCGCAGTTCGTCGAGCACCGCTCGGTCGTCCGGAAGGTGCCCGCCCTGCCGCTCACCCGCGCCCGGGGCGGACGGGGAGGCCGACGCGGGAACCGGAGCACGCGGGGTGCCGTCGCCCCCGCACGCGGCGAGCGGGGTGAGGGAGAGGGCGCACAGCAGTGCGAGCGCGCCGGGACGGCGCCGGCGGGCGGACGGGCGGAACGTGGGCGAGTGCATGGCGCCGAACCTCCAGAGGGCTTCCGGGTACCCGCTCACCCTCTCCCCGCCGGGCCGTGCGGTCCACCCGGCCCGCCCCTGCCCGGCAGCCCCGGTGTCAACCCTGCGTGACGACTTCACGACAAGGAGTGCCTGCTTCCGGATGGGGAGCGGCCTTGGGGGGCAGGGAACGGGGGAGAACCAGACACCGCGGGAGCGCCCATGCAGTCACCACCCCCGGCCGCCGAACCGGTCTTCGTCGCCGACTTCACCTCCGGGACCCAGTGGGTCGCCGGCCGCTCGTGGGCCTATCCCGACGGCGGCCCCGTCAACCCCGGGGACAACAAACTCGACCACCTGGTGGCCGATCCCGCGTACAGCCGCTCGGGCGTCTTCCGCGCGACCCGGCGCGAGGACGGACTGTGGGACGCGGGGCTCCTCACGACCGAGGGCAGCCGCGAGGCGTTCGAGGTCCGCACCGGGGACGTCCTGGAGGCACGGGTGCGGCTCCCCGAGGAGATCGGCGCCTGGCCGGCCATCTGGACCTGGCGCGACGGCGGCCAGGAGATCGACGTCTTCGAGTACCACCCGGACAACCCCGACCTCCTCGAACTGTCCAACCGGGTCCGCGGCAGGTACCACTACCACCGCCACCCCGACGTCCGGCCCGGCGGCGAGGTGCGGCTGCGCACCCAGTTCGGGGCCCGTTCGGTCGTGTGGTGGGTCGACGGCGCCCGGGTCTTCTCCGACGGCGTCGGCGTCGGCCGCCACTGGCACGCGTACCTCATCGTCAACCTCTCGGTCTGCGCGGGCCGTTACCACCCCGCGCCCGACCCGGACGCCACCGAGATGTCGTACGAGGTGAGCGAACTGCGCGTGCTGCGCCCGCGCCGCTGACCACCGTCCGCACCACCTGCCGAGCGGCTCCGCTCACCGAACCGGACCTGCCGGCGAGGCCGTGGGCAGCACCGCCCGTACCTCCTCGGCGAGGGCGACCGGATCACCCGCCGGCGCCGTGGCGTACCGCTGGTGGCCGCGCGCCCAGGCGTCGTCCCGGGCGAACCAGTCCACCACCTCCGGTTCCGTGCCGGTCACCAGCGCCCGGTCGAGGGTCTCGAAGTACGCCGCCCAGCGCGGCGCGTACACGTCGTGCACCAGCCCCGCCCACTCCCGGTTCGCGTAGTCGCGCAGCCCTCCCTCCTCGCTCGGACCGCGCCCGCCCCACGTGGTCAGGATCGACCGGGCGTCGTACTCCAGCCGGTCGCGTTCGGCCGCGTCGGCGCCCCAGGAGCGCGCGTCGGCCAGCCACGGCCCGAGCAGGAACCGCCGGTCGGAGGCGACCAGCCGCCCGAGCAGGTCCAGATGGCCGTTCCACTCCCGCACCAGGGCCCGGAACCCCTCCAGGTCACCGCCCTGGTACGCGGTCCTGATCCGGGGGAGCAGCACCCGGCTCCGGTTGGTGAGGGCCTGCCGCGCCACGTCCACGAGGTCGTAGCGGTACGCGTCGGTCGTCCGCAGCGCGGGCGCCACCCGCAGCAGTTCGGCGAGGGCCCGCTCCACCGTGGCGGCGTCGTACCGCATGGCGGTCGGGCTCCACCGGGCGGCCCTGGTCACCGTCAGGCCGGGCCGCGCGGTGAAGAGGCTGTCCTGCGGCTCGCTCCACGTGCCCGAGCGCATGCTGTACGGCCCGAGGCGCAGGGCCTCCCACGCGGCGGCGGCGTGCGGATCGGGACCGCCGTAGCGCCGTGCCGCGTACCCGGCGAACCAGGCCTTCTGGTCCACCGCCCCGGGCCGCCAGGCGAGCTCGGAGAAGAGGGCGAACGCGGCGGGGTTCTGGCCGGTGCCCTCGGGAAGGTAGGCGATGCCGCTCAGCGCCGACCCCGGCTTGGTCAGCCACGCGTGGAAACGGCTCGTCCACACACCGCTGTTGGCGCCGATGGTGGTGTGGCCGCCGAAGTTGGGGATCGTGCCGAACGCGTACGGCGTGCCGCCCCACTGCGTCTCCCGGTCGAGCCCGTCGTAGCGGTCGGACAGACCGTCCAGGATGAGGACACGCCGCCGGTCCACCCCGCTCAGCAGCTCCGCCGTCGGGTTGCGCTGCCAGCCCAGCATGACCCAGGTCGCGCCGGGCCGGGCGGTGTCCAGGGCCCGCTGGACCGCCCCGGACGCCGCCGCCACGTCGACCGGTCCCGCTGTGCCGCCCTCGTGCAGCAGGTCCATCTTGAACAGGTCGGTGTCACCGAACCGTTCCCGCTGGATCCGGTAGTAGGCCTCGGCCACCCGCTCGAACACCGGCCCGGTCGGGTCCAGCCACGCCGGCCGCTCGAACCCCACCCACCGGCCCTGCGGCACCGTCACCGCCCCCGGGTTCCGCGCGGCGAACTCCGGCGGCACCGTGCCGAAGTAGCCCGGCAGCACCGGGGTCATCCCCAGGGACCGCAGGTGGTCGGCGACGCGCCGGCCCAGCGCCGCCCGCGCCTCGATCAACTGCTCGGACACCGGCCCCGCGAACCCCGACATGTTCTGCAGCAGCCACCAGCCCTGGTGCGCCGGTCCCGGGATCCACTCCCGCAGCTCGGCCGCGCTGTAGCCGAACTGCTGGAACGTCCGGTAGTAGGGGTACTCGGCGCCCGTCGGCACGAAGACCTCGTTCACCCCGTGCAGCGCCATCCGGTCGATGTCGTACCGGTACGCGGCGAAGTCGCGGTACGCGCCCGAGTAGCCCTCGTCCGTGTCGTTCAGCGCGTACCGGTGGGGCACCGCGGCCGACCGGGTCACCGTCCCCGCGACGGCGGGGAGGACCCGGGGCAGCCGGCCCAGGCTGTCGCCCGGCCACCCGACGTCCACCCCGGCGACCTCCTTCAGGTACCAGCCGGCGCCGGTGAGCAGCGTGGCGGGCGTGGTGCCCCGCACCTGGATCGCGCCGGCCGCGCCGGAGACCGAGAAGTGGTCACCGCCGGCCCCCTTGGCGACCGGCACCAGGGTGAACTGCGCGGCGGCCCGCTGCCCCAGCAGCCGCGTCAGGCTCGCCCGGGCCGGCGCCACGTCGAAGGCGGGCGCCGCCGACGCCGCCGCCGGCGGGTTCTGCCCCACCCCCCCGGCGACGGGGACCGCACCGGCGCCGCGATGCGCCGAGCCCGCTCCCGGCACGGTCAGCACCGACACGGCGGCCAGCACCACGGCGACGAACGCCCGACGGCAACGGACGACCGGACCACTGCCCATCCGACTCCCCTGACTTCCGTTCGACGGTCACGCGCATCACGCGTGCGCCCACTCTCCGACGCCCCTTCCCGCCCGCCGGGCAGGCGGAGCCGGAATTCACCCGCCGCTCATCCGACCGGACGCACCGGGCACCCGTACCAGGGCGAACATGAGTACGGATGCTCAGGAGCGGGCGCCACGGTCCGCCTACGGTGATCGCCATGGACGTGAACGAGGCACACGGCGGGACCGGCGGCACCGGGAGCGCCCGGCGATGGCACGTGGGCTGCTCGGTCGCCCTGGTCGCCGCCTTCGTCCTCGTGATCCTCGGCGCCTGGGGACTGCGGGAGTTCGAGAAGGGTTTGGACGGGGACGGACAGCTGGACATGCCCCGCGAGCACGCCGGAAGCGTGGTGGAGCCGCTGCCCGGCGGGGTGACCGCACGGTACGAGGACGGCCTGCGCGTCACGGTCGGCCCGCCCCGCCCGGAGGGCGACGGCCGGACCTACCGCATCACCATCACCTACGAGAACGGCTCGGACGAGACGCTGGAACCGGGCACCGGCGGCTACGGCGACGCCCTGGACGTCCGCGCCGGACGGCCGGGCGACTCCTCGTGGACCGCCGCCGACGGCACCAGCGACTGGCTCGACTTCCGCGAGGCGGAGCGACTCCTCGGCCGGCCGCTCGCCGAGGACGGGAAGCGCGACGTTCCGGTGCGGGTGACCGCGAGCCGGAAGGGCCTCCCGCTCACCGTCGAAGTGCGGCCTCCGCACCGGTCCTACCGGGAGGCCGCGTACTGGCAGCTCACCCTCGGCTGACCCGGTCCGCGGCCCCGCCCCGGCGGATCTCCGCGTCCGACCCGGGATGTACGGACCCGGCGCCGGTTGCGACCGTGGGAGGACGCGGGGCGCCCGGCCCGGCCCGTAGCGTCCCCGGCATGAGGAAGCTGACCCGGGCGGCCGCCGCCGCCCTTCTCGCCTGCGCCGTCACGTTACCGGCCGCCACCACCGCAACCGCCGCGCCGGCCCCTGCGCCCGCCGCCACGACCACCCCGGACCGGCCGGGCGCACGCCTGAACCTGCCGGCCCCCACCGGGCCGTACGGCGTGGGAAGTTCGGTCCTCCACCTCGTGGACCGCTCCCGCACCGACCCCTGGGCGCCCGAGGCCGACGGCCGCGAACTGATGGTCACCCTGCACTACCCGGCCGCCCGCCACCACCCCGGCCGGCCCGCCCCGTACGCCACACAGGAAGAGGCCCGGCTCCTCCTGAAGGGCGTACCGGTCGAGGACCCGGTGGCGACACGGCAGGTGGCGCGGGCCCGTACGCACAGCGTGCCGGACGTGCGCCCCGCCCCCGGGCGGCACCCGCTGGTCGTGCTCTCGCCCGGCTTCGGGATGCCGCGCTTCACCCTGACCGCTCTCGCCGCCGACCTCGCCTCCCGCGGTTACGTCGTCGCCTCCGTCGACCACGCCTACGAGTCGTCCGGGACGACGGTTCCCGGCGGGCGCACCCTGACCTGCGTCGCGTGCACCGTCATGGAGGAGAACGACTGGACCAAGGGCCATCTGGTCACCGGCGCCCGCGCGGCCGACACCCGGTTCCTCCTGGACCGGCTGACCGGCCCCCGGCCCGCCTGGCGGTACGCCTCCGCCATCGACCCGACGCGCATCGGCATGGCCGGCCACTCGGTCGGCGGTGCCGCCGCCGTCCCCGCCATGGCCGCCGACCGGCGGATCGACGCGGGCGTGAACATGGACGGCACGTTCTGGGACGCGCCGCCCGCCGACGGCCTCGGCGGCCGGCCGTTCCTCTTCCTCGGCACCGACGAGTTCCACCGGCCGGGCGGCGGGGACACGTCCTGGGACACCACCTGGGCGGGTGTGCGCGGTGAGAGGCACTGGCTGACCGTCGACGGCGCCGGCCATCTGGACTTCTCCGACGCCCCCCTGATCCTCCGCCACGTCGGCAGCCCGGACGGCCCCCTCCCGGCCGACCGCGCGGTGTCCCTCACGCGCGCCTACGTCGCCGCCTTCTTCGACGAGCACCTGCGGGGCGAGGAACAGCCCCTCCTCGACGGGCCCGACCCGGCCCACCCGGAGGTGCGGTTCCACCGCCCCTGAGCACTCCGGGAACCGCGGGGGCGGGTCCGCCACCGGGCCCGCCCCCGCAGGGGCTCCTCAGCGGAGCACCAGCAGCACGGCGAGCGCGAGGAGCAGGGAGTCGATCCGGTCCAGGAGACCGCCGGCGCCGGCGAGCCAGCGGCCCGCGTCCTTCGCGCCGGCACCCCGCTTGACCATCGACTCGAAGAGGTCGCCCAGCGGGCCGCCCACCGCCACGGCGATCGCCAGGGGAAGGCTCCAGGCCGACAGGGCGGCCAGGGCGCCGAGCCCGGCGGCCGCTCCCGCGACCGTGCCGCTCCAGCGCTTGGCGGGCGACAACGGGGAGAGCCGAGGCCCACCGAGGCGCGGACCGGCCGCGTACGCCACGATGTCGGCGACGGACACGGCCGCGAACAGCGCGAGGCCCGTCGCCCCCAGCGGCACCAGCGCGGCGAGCGGCCCCAGCCAGACCAATCCCAGCAGACCGGCACCCGCGCGTCGCAGACCGTGGTCGGCGTCCCCCGCGAGCAGCGGCACGCCGACCACCGCGAGCGCGCAGACCGCCGCCACCCGGGGCAGTTCACCCGGCACCAGCCACACCGCCAGGATCAGGGCGACGACGGACGCGGCCAGCACGGCACGGTCCACCGGCACCAGCCGGAGCAGACCGCCGTACTCGACGACCGCCACCACCCCCACGAGCACGGAGACGGCCGCGACACCGCCCGGCCCCAGCCAGAACGCGCCCGCCAGCAGAGGGACGCCGGCCGCCCACACGCACCAGCGCAGGACGAGCTCCCGCCGCCGGGACACGGCGACCGCCACGCCCCCGGCCGCCAGCGCCCCGCCGAGGAAGGGCACCAGGTCCGCGACGGCGGTCAACGGCCGGCCCGCCCGCCCGGTACGGCCGCCGCCGGCGCCGCG
>NZ_JAPSIW010001004.1 GCF_031178505.1 Streptomyces sp.
GGCGCGACGTCCCCGGCCGGTTCCAGGCGCCGGTCTGGTCGCGCACCTCCGCGACGCCGGGGAAGGGGCCCCACGGCTTGAACACCTGGGCGAGGTCGATCGGCACGATGACCCGGTAGGTGTGCGCGGGGCCGGCCGTCGTACGGGCGAAGACGGTGATCGGGACGCTCGTTGAAGTCATGCCACGAGCATCGCGGCCGGCGCCTGCCCGAGGCAGACACCTGTCAGTACACACCCTCGCCCTCCCGTCGTCCTCGCCGTGTCAACGGCGCGTGCCGCTCACCGGGGCCGCCGCGAGCGCCGCCGGCCCTCCCCGCAGCCGTTGATCTCAACCCCGCGGAACCTGTGGGGGCAGGATCTTGTGGGTGAAGGCCGCGAGGTGCGCCCGCATCTGCTCGCGGGACGTGTGCTGCCGGCCGACGAGGTGTTCGACGAGGTCGGCACGGGTGGCGGCGAGGAGCGCGTGCGCGGTGAAGCCGCTGTCGGTGACATCGGGGAGCTGTTCCAGTACGGCCTTGAGCGTGCTGTGCCACCACTCGTAATGCTCCGTCCGGTACGGGCTGTCGCTGCCGGTCCCCTCCAGGGCCAGGGCGAGGTGGCGGTTGTCGATCTTGAAACACAGGAGGGCGTCGAGCAGGGCGGGCAGGCGTTCCCTGGGTGGGGTGCCGGGCCCCAGGGGCGGCGGACCCTGCTCGACGGCTTCCCCGATCGGTGCGAGCCGCGCCTCGTGCAGCGCGAGGATCAGGCCGGTGCGGTCGCCGAAGGCGCGGAAGAGCGTGGCCTTGCCGACGCCGGCCGCCGCCGCGACGTCGGCCATGGTGACGGCCTGCGGACTCTCGCGGCTCGCGAAGAGTTCATCGGCCGCGGCGAGTACGGCTGCCCGATTGCGTACTGCGTCCTTGCGCGGCTTGCGTTCCGGCACGAGGCTCCTCCCATTGCGAAACGGACCAGAGGTCCGTATCGTTGAACACGAAGCGGACCGCGGGTCCGTATAGTACGGGATGGAGACACGCATGCCCACTGCCACCGCGCCGGCGGACCTGTACCTCCACGGCTTGCGCCTTCTGCTGGAGAAGGACATGTCCGCCTGGGTCGACCTCTGGGACGACGACGGCGTCTTCGAGTTCCCCTTCGCACCCGACGGCCGCCCCAAGAGGCTGGAAGGCAAGGCCGCCGTCGCCGACTACATGCGCGACTACCCCGACCACATCGACCTCCACGACTTCCCCTCCGTGCGGATCCATCGGACCACCGACGCGCAGACCATCGTGGTCGAGATGCGTGCGGTGGGCCGCCTGGTGAAGTCGGACGCCCCCTACGACATGACCTACATCGCCGTGGTGACCGTCCGGGACGGCCTCATCACCCACTACCGCGACTACTGGAACCCGCTGGCCCTGCAGGACTTCGCGGGCGACTTCACGGAGGGCAAGTGATGCGCAGCCCCGGCACCACCCTGGTCATCGGGGCCACCGGTACCACCGGCAGCCGCGTCGTCGCCCGGCTCACCGGGGCCGGGCACCGCGTCAAGGCCGGCGGCAGGCGCGCCACTCCGGTGCACGGAGCCCAGGCCGTCCGCTTCGACTGGAACGACCCCGCGTCGTTCGACGCGGCGCTCGACGACGTCGACGGCCTCTACCTCGTCCCGCCGATCGCCTCCCCCGAACCGGCCGCCGTCATGCTGCCCTTCCTCGAGCGGGCCCGTGCGGCCGGCGTACGCCGCGCGGTGCTGCTCAGCTCCTCGGCGATCCCCGCCGGCGGTCCTGCCGTCGGCCGGGTCCACGAAGCCCTGCCCGGCCTGTTCGACGAATGGGCGGTGCTCCGCCCCTCGTGGTTCATGCAGAACTTCACCGGTGACCACCCGCACGCACTGAGCGTCCGAGCGGACGGGACCCTGCT
>NZ_JAPSIW010000297.1 GCF_031178505.1 Streptomyces sp.
CTGCGCCGCCGTCCTCCGGCGCGTCCTCGTCCTCGCCGGGCCCCCGGCCCGGCTCGCCGGCAGCCAGGTCCCCGTCGGCCAGGTCCCGCCCGGGCCGGTCCGCGTCGGTCACGTCCGCGTCGGCCAGGTCCCCGTCCGTGGCCCCGGGGGTCGGGTCCGCGAGGCGGTGCGTCCACCGGCGGGAGATCCAGGCGATGCCCACGAGCACGGCCATCAGGCCGATCTTGACCAGCAGCAGCTGCCCGTACCGCGTGCCGGTGAGCGCGGACCAGGAGCCGACCTGGCGCCAGGACTGGTAGACGCCGGTGGCCACCAGGACGGCCACCGAGCCGAAGGCGACCTTCGAGAACCGCTCGACGGCCGCGCGTTCCACCGACGGCGCCCGGTGGAGCGCCACCAGCAGCACCGTGAGGCCGCCGAGCCAGGTGGCGACCGCCAGGAGGTGCAGGATGTCGACCGGCATGGCGATGCCGGGCTGCAGACCGGTCGAGGCGTGCTCGGCCAGTGCCCACGTCCCCGCGATGCCGGCCGCGACGACCGTCCCGCCCAGACCGAGCCCGAAGGCCAGGTCCTTGCGCTCCTTCGGGTCCGTCCTCCGGGCGTAGGCGCCGAAGAGGACCGCCACGAACAGCGCGGCCGCGCCGAGCAGCAGCAGCCGGGAGGTGAGGGCGGCACCGGTCTTGGTCTCCAGGACCGCCTTCAGCCCGGCCAGGTCGAAGGCGTCGGCGAGTTCACCGGAGCCGGTGTACGGGTTGCGCAGCAGCAGCATGGCCAGGGTGGCGCCGGTCAGGGTCAGCCACCCCCGTACGACGGCCCGCTGCACCGGCCGGACGCCCGCGCCGCGCGGCCAGCAGACCAGCACGAAGGCGCCGCCGCCGACGAGGACGGCGAAGCCCGCGTACGAGAGGTAGCGCGCGATCCCGTACAGCACACCGACGAACCCGCCGCCCGGGCTGCGCTCGGGCAGCGCGACCGAGGTCGCCGAGGGCGCCCCGACCGAGAACGTGAAGGCCCCGGCGATGGGATGGCTGTCGGCGGAGACCGTCTGCCAGGCGACGGTGTACGTGCCGTCCGGGAGTCCGGCGCGCAGCGCCACCCCGTACCGGACGACGGCACCGCTGCACAGGTCGATGATCTCCCCGGTGTCGACGCGCCGGCCCGCCGGGTCGAGGACCCGGATCGAGTCGGCGCTCATGGCGACCTGTTCGGAGAAGGTGAGGTTGACCTCCTTGGGGGCGGTGGCGACCACCGCCCCGTCCTTCGGGTCGCTCCCCGTGAGCGCCGCGTGCGCGGAGGCGGGGGCGGCGCCGGCGAGGAGCGTGCCCAGGAGCGCGGCCGCGACGAGCAGCAGCCGGGCCAGGGCGGTACCGAGGCGCGGGGCGGTGGTTGTCATCTCTGCGTCACTCCGTCAACGAGCTCAGTGCTGCCGCGGGTTGTGGTGGGGGGCCTCGACGGGGACCTCCACCTCGATCGGGTCCGACTTCTCGAAGTGGAGCTCCACACGGACCTTGTCGCCCTGCTTCGGCTTCGACTTCAGCTCCATGAACATGATGTGGTTGCCGCCGCGTTCGAGCGTGAGCTTCCCGTTCGCGGGGATGTCGAAGGACGGCACCTCCACCATCTTCTGGTTCTTGGTCTCGTGGATGGTGACGTCGTCCGAGAGCGGACTGGTGACCGAGGTGAGCTTGTCCGCCGCGCCGCCGCTGTTGGTGATGGTGAGGAAGCCTCCGGCCATGTCCGAGACCGGCTGCGGGATGAACGCCCCGCTGACCTTCAGCCGGGGTTCGTCCCCGCCGGAGGAGCAGCCGGTCAGCGCCACCGAGGCGGCGAGCGCGACGGTGGCGGCGGCGGACAGGACGGTGGTGCGGCGGGTCACGGGTTCTCCCCCTTGATGAGCTTCGGCAGATCCTTGGCGTAGTCCTCGACGGTCGTGTTCTCGCCGTACAGGACGTAGCCCTGGTCGGTCTTCGGGGAGAACGCGATCACCTGGGCGCCGTGCATGGAGACGACCGTGCCGTCCTTCTCCTTCTTCGGCGGGTCGATGCCGATGCCGATCTGGCGGGCGCCCGCCTGGATCGCGGAGAAGTCACCGGTGAGCCCGACGAAGGAGGGGTCACCGGCCGCCGGCAGCCACTTGGCCAGCTCGGCGGCGGTGTCCCGCTCCGGGTCGGTGGTGACGAAGACGACCTGGAGCTTCTCCTGGTCCGCCTTGGGGAGCTTCTTCTTGGCGACGGCGATGTTGCTCATCGTCAGCGGGCACACGTCGGGGCAGTGGGTGTAGCCGAAGTAGATGAGCGTCGGCTTGCCCTGGGTGCGCTCGCGGAGGTCGTACGTCTCGCCCTTGGTGTCGGTCAGGACGAGGTCGGGCTTGGTGAACGGCCGGTCGAGGACCGTGGCCGCCTTCGTGGTGGTGGAGCCCCCGGAGACCTGGGCGACCACACCGGAGGGGGCGGGCTTGTCGTCCCCTCCGCCGAGGCCGACGGCGGCGGTGATGCCGAGGGCGGCGACGATCGCGACGGCCGCGACGATCAGCGGGGTACGCCGCCCGGGACGGGCCGTACCGCGCTGCTCACCCCCGGACGCCGCAGGGGATGTCTTCTTTACGGACATGATGTTTCTTTCCGAGTTCTGCGGATGAGAGGGGCGGCCGTCAGGCCGAGCGCCGGCGTCCGGCGAGGACACCGAAGGCGACGCCGGCGAGGCCCACCAGGATGCCGATGACGCCGAGGACCCGGGCCGTGGTGTCGCTGGAGGAGGCGGCGGCCGTCTTCTCGTCGCCGGCCGTGTCGGCGTGGCTGTCCTCGGTGCCGGCGTCCGCGCCGGAGGCCGTGGCCGAGGGGGCGGGAGCGGTGGTGGCCGCGCCGCCGTGGTGGTCGCCGGAGGCCGGGGCGAGCTTCAGGACCGGGGCCGGGAACTGCGGCTCCTCGGCGCCGTCCTTCTGCTCCTCGATCCAGCGCACGACCTCCTTGTTGTCGTACGTCTGGATGGCCTTCACGACGAGCCGGTCGGTGTTCTCCGGCAGCCGGCCGAGGGAGAGCGGGAACTGCTGGAACTGACCGGGACCGATCTTCGAACCGTCGGCGGTCCAGGTCACCTTGGAGACCGCCTCGTTGATCTTCTTGCCGTGGAGTTCCAGCGGCTTGTCGAGCTTCGTCCGGGTCACCTCCGCCTTCCAGCCCGGGACGGGCTGCGGCATCACCGAGGCGAGCGGGTGGTCGAGGGGGAAGTTGACCTCCACCTTCACGGTGGAGGCGTTGTCGCGCTCGTTGGGGACCTTGATGTTCACGGTCGCGTAGCCGCCCTGGGCGGCCTCGCCCTGCGGCTGCACACCGACGTGTGCGAAGGCCGTGCCGGACAGCAGCAGGACGGAGGCGGCGGCGGTGCCACCGGCGACGAGGACACGGGAAACGTTCATGGCGTAAGGACACTCCAGCTCGGAGGGACGGAAGGGTGATCGGCACGCCGTGTCGCGCCACGGGAACGGGGTCCCGGACGGGCCGCGGGCCGGTGGGCCCCGGCCGGGCGTGCGGACGGCCGCGGTCCCGCTCCGGAGGAGCGGACCGCGTCAGGCTGCGAGGACGCAGGCGGCGGCCGGCGGGCCGCGGCGGATCACCGTGTGCTGGAGGGCCTCGGCCACCGGCGGCGGCGAGGAGTCGGAGGCGGCACGCGGCCGGGGCCCCGGTCCGGTGCCGGGTGCGGCCGGCAGACCGGCGAGCAGGGCCCGTACGAGGCGGAGCGCGGCCCGCAGCGCGCGGACGGGCGCGCAGCCGGCGAGCTCCGTGGCGCCCTGCTCGGAGAGCCGGACGAGACCCACGAGGGCGCGGTCGCCGCGGCGCAGGAGCCAGCCGGTCGCCAGGGCGGCGAGCAGGTGCCCGAGGAGCATGGGCAGGCTGGGCAGCAGTTCGGCGGTGGGCCCGGCCGCGGCGCCCGGGTGGGCGTGGGCGGCGGCGGTGGCGGCCGCCGGGTCGAGCCCGGCGTCCCGCACGATCCGGGCCGCCTCGGCGGGCCCGAGGGTCGCCGCGCTCGCCCCGCAGACCAGCTTGGCGGCCAGCCGTACGAGGGCGTCGTCGGCCTGCTCGCTCAGGGCGAGGTGCCGCTGGCCGGCGCCGAAGAGGACGTGGAGGCCGAGCTGCCCGCCCGCGAGGGCACCCACGACGAAGCCGAGGGACCGCTCGCGGTCGGTGAAGAGGAGGACGGTCCCGAAGACGCCGAGGAAACCGGCGAGCAGGGACCACAGGGCGATGCCCGCGCAGGCGGCGAGGGCGTGCCCGAGCCCGGACAGCACGACGCAGACCGCGGCGAACACCGCGGCCCTCAGCAGCCGTGGAGCGAGCGGCGGGGCAGACATGGCGGGCCCATCATCGCACCACGGGCGTCCCCGGCAGGAGGCAGGTCCGTAAGGTCGTACTTGGGGGACTTGCTCGACTTGCGGTGCTTGGGGCCGTGGGGTGCCGGCCGCTCCGCGGCGGCCGGGTTCGCCCCGGTGCGGCCCCCGTCATACACCGGCGTCCGGGCCGGTGCATCCGCCGAACGAGCGCTCTTGTCCTCACGGGGGGCTTACGGACCGGTGCGCAGGGCAATACGTATCGGTATGTCGAGCCGCTGCCGGGAGGCTGGAGCATGAGCATCTGGTGGTCACTCCATCTGCGGCGCGAGGCGGCGAGCGTGCCGCTCGCCCGGAGGCTCCTGATGGGCACGATGGAGACGGCGGGTGTCGATCCCGACGTGTCGTACGACCTGTCCGTCGCGCTCACTGAGGCCTGCGCCAACGCGGTCGAGCACGGCGGTGGCGCCGGTACGGGGCCGGGCCGGGGCGCGGCCTCGGAGGCGTACCGGGTCACGGCCTACCTGGACGGCGAGACCTGCCGTATCGAGGTCGCCGATTCGGGCCCGGGCTTCCCGGGGGTCGGCCGCCGACCGGTGGCGGGCCTTTCCGGAGCAAGCGGCCCCGCGACGGACGGCACCCTGACGGACGGCTCCCTGAGCGTCGGCCCTGCCACGGACAGCCCGGCCACGAACGGCCCCGCAACGGACGGCTCAGCCGCGGCCGACACCGCGACGCGCGGGCCCGCGGCGCGTGGGCCGGTGGCGGGTGGCGGCGGTCCGGACGGTTCCGGGTCCGGTGCACCGGCCGCCCTCGTCGGAACCGTGCTCGGCGGCCCCGTGCTCGACGGTCCTCCGCTCGGCGCGCTCGCCCTCGCCGAGGCCGAGAGCGGGCGGGGCCTGCGGCTGATCGAGGAACTCGCGGACCACGTGCAATTCGGCAACCGTTCGGGTCTCGGGGGAGCCGTGGTCAGCTTCGACAAGATCCTCAAGTGGAAGGACAGCCCGTCCCTCCTCCTCGCCTGAACGCCGCAGCCCCCGCCGGCGGACCGGCGGGGGCTTCGGCGCGGGTGCCGAGGGGTCAGCCCTTCAGGGCGGCCATCCACTGCTCGACCTCGTCGGACCGGCGCGGCAGCTGGGCCGACAGGTTCCGGTTGCCGTCCTCCGTGACGAGGATGTCGTCCTCGATCCGGACGCCGATGCCCCGGTACTCCTCCGGCACGGTCAGGTCGTCGGCCTGGAAGTAGAGCCCCGGCTCCACGGTCAGGCACATGCCCGGCTCCAGGATGGTGTCGACGTACGCCTCGGTGCGCGCTGCGGCGCAGTCGTGGACGTCCATGCCGAGCATGTGACCGGTGCCGTGCAGGGTCCAGCGGCGCTGGAGACCCAGCTCCAGGACGCGGTCGACCGGGCCCTCCACCAGGCCCCACTCGACCAGCTTCTCGGCGAGCACGCGCTGCGCGGCGTCGTGGAAGTCGCGGTAGGCGGCGCCCGGCTTCACCGCGGCGATGCCGGCCTCCTGCGCCTCGTACACGGCGTCGTAGATCTTGCGCTGGATGTCGGTGTACCGGCCGTTGATCGGCAGGGTGCGGGTCACGTCGGCGGTGTACAGCTCGGTGGTCTCGACGCCGGCGTCGAGGAGCAGCAGGTCGCCGGAGCGGACCGTGCCGTCGTTGCGGACCCAGTGGAGGGTGCAGGCGTGCGGGCCGGCGGCGGCGATGGTGCCGTAACCGACGTCGTTGCCCTCGACGCGGGCGCGCAGGAAGAAGGTGCCCTCGATGTACCGCTCGCTGGTGGCCTCGGCCTTGTCGAGGACCTTGACGACGTCCTCGAAGCCGCGGGCGGTGGCGGCGCAGGCCTTCTCCAGCTCGGCGACCTCGAAGTCGTCCTTGACCAGGCGGGCCTCGGAGAGGAAGACGCGCAGTTCCTCGTCGCGCTCGGCGGTGACCTTGTCGGTGAGGGCGGCCTCGATGCCGGCGTCGTGACCGCGGAAGACGCGGACCGGGCCGGTGGCCTCCTTCAGGCGCTCGGGCAGCTCGCGCACGTCCTTGGCCGGGATCCCGAGGAGCTGCTCGGCCTCGGTGAGGGAGTGGCGGCGGCCGACCCACAGCTCGCCCTGGCCGTCGAGCCAGAACTCGCCGTTCTCCCGGTCGGAGCGGGGCAGCAGGTAGATCGTGGCCCGGTGGCCCGACTTCACCGGCTCCAGGACGAGGACGCCGTCCTGAGTCTGGTCGCCGGTGAGGTACGCGTACTCGGTGGAGGCCCGGAAGCTGTACTCGGTGTCGTTGGACCGGGTCTTGAGCTTGCCGGCGGGGATCACCAGGCGCTCGCCGGGGAAGCGGGCGGAGAGCGCGGCCCGGCGGGCGGCGGTCCGCTCGGCCTGAGGGATGGGGGTGAGGTCCCGCAGCTCGGTGTCGGCCCAGCCGGACTTCATGTTCTCGGCGAGCTCGTCGGAGACGCCCTGGTACAGGCCGTTCTTGCGCTGCTTGATCGGCTGGTCTTCGGTCTCTTCCGGGGTCTCCGGGGTGAGCTCCTCGGCCACGGGTCTGCCTCCTCCTGGTACGACACTGAACCCCCACCATCGTACGGTCGTGCGGAAGGGGTCCCCCAGGGCCGGAAGGCCCCCGACGGGCAGCGACCGGCCGTGCCCGCTGCGCGACGAGGGGCGTCGACCGGCGGGCCGGGCCGTGCGGGCTCCGGGGAGCGGCGCGTGCGGGTGGCGCCGTCCCGCGCGGTCAGTCGAAGCGGGCCGCGAGCAGCACCACGTCGTCGTCGCCCGGCCCGCCGCGGCCCGTCGCGCGGGCGTCCGGCCCGTCCGGCAGCAGGGCCCGCAGGATGTGGTCCACGACGGCGTCCGGGTCGGCCCGGTCCGCCCTCGGTACGCCCGAGGCCGCCGCGTGCAGCCGGGCGAAGGCACGGTCCACGGGGTCGCCGGTGCGGCGCAGAAGCCCGTCGGTGTACAGCAGCACCGTTTCTCCTGGTGCGGGAGAAAGCTCGACGCTCGGCGCCTCCCAGCAGGAGAGCATGCCGAGCGGGGCGGAGAGCGTGGTCTCCACGAAGGTGGTGCGGTGGTCCCCGATGATCAGGGGCGGGGCGTGTCCGGCCCCGGCCAGGACCAGCCTGCGCCGCGCCGGCTCCGCGTAGGCGAACAGCGCGGTCGCCGCACGCGCGGGCTCGGTGACCCGCATCAGCAGCTCCAGGTCGGAGAGGACGGCCACCGGGTCCTCGCCCTCCATGACCGCGTACGCCCGCAGGGAGGCGCGCAGGCGCCCCATGGCGGCGAGCGCGCTCGGTCCGGATCCGGTGACGGAGCCCACGGCGAGCCCGAGGGCGCCCTCGGGCCACGGCAGCGCGTCGTACCAGTCGCCGCCCCCGCGCGGACCGGGGCGATGCCGGGCCGCGAGCCGGCCG
>NZ_JAPSIW010000298.1 GCF_031178505.1 Streptomyces sp.
ACCCGACCGTCCCCGACGAGGCCGTCACCGCCGCCCTGGAGGACGCCGCCGTCCTCGACGTGGTCGCCCGCCGCCCCGGCGGCATCCACAGCCGGGTCGAACAGGACGGCCGCAACTTCTCCGGCGGTCAGCGGCAGCGCCTGGAGATCGCCCGCGCGCTGGTCCGCCGGCCCAGCGTCCTGATCCTCGACGAGGTGACCAGCGCCCTCGACGCCGCCACCGAGCAGATCGTCATCGACAACCTCCGGCGCCGCGGCTGCGCCTGCGTGGTCATCGCCCACCGGCTGAGCACGGTCCGCGACAGCGACGAGATCCTGGTCCTGGACCGGGGCACGGTCGTGGAGCGCGGCCGGCACGAGCAGCTCGTCGCCGCGGGCGGGGTCTACGCCGGCCTGGTCAAGGAGCGATGAGGTGACGTTCCCGCAGCAGCCCACCGCCGCGTCCGTGCCCGCCACCACGCCCGCGGACCCCGCCTCCGACCCGGTCGTGGCGGCTCTCGGCGGCCTCGGCACACCCGTCGACGGCGCCGGCCTGAACAGCGTCCTCCTCGAAGGCCCCCACGTGCTGTGGCTCGTCGCCGAGGGCGCCATGGACCTGTTCGCCCTCGACGCCGCCCTGGTCGGCCCCTGGCACTTCCTGGGCCGCCTCCCGGCCGGCACCCTCCTCCTCGGCCCCGTGCAGGGCCCCGGCCACACCCTGATCGGCAGGCCCCTGGAGGGCTGCCTCCTGCGCCGCGTCGAGCTGGCTGAACTGGCCGCGCCCGCCGCCCCGGACCCGTACGGCGGGTACGACGGGCAGAGCGTCCACGGCGCGGACCCGCACCACGGCGGGTACGGCACGGGCGGAACGGGACCCGGGCCCCTCGAACGGGCCTTCGCGCTCGGCATCGGGCGCGGCCTGCGCGTGCTCTACCAGGCCCCGCTCGGCGGCCGTGCCGGACTCGACCCCGGTGCGGCGGACGACGACATCCTCTGGGTGCCGGTCGCCCCCGGCGGCGTCGCGTACGGATCCGGAGCGTACGGCGGCGGCCCCGCCCTCCTCGTCGACCCCGTGATGTGGCAGGGCATGGTCGACCTCCAGTACCGCCTGCTCCACGCCCTGGACGGCTGGATCGAGGAGCTCGAACGCGCCCACGAGGACCGCGCCGCCGCCGGCATCGAGGCGGGCCGGGCCGCGCGTACGGAGGCGGACCGCACGCTGCTCGCCTCCATCGGCCGCACCGGGCACGGACCCGGGGCCACCGGGAGCGGGGACGACGCCACCTACGCCGTCTGCCGCGCCGTCGCCCGCGAGGCGCGTGTCACCCTGGCGGAACCCACCGCCGTCGGGGCGGTCGCGGGCCGGCTCGACCCGGTCGAACGCATCGCGCTCGCCTCCCGCGTCCGCACCCGCGCCGTCCGGCTCGAAGGCGACTGGTGGCGCGAGAACAGCGGCCCCCTGGTGGGCCGGCGCACGGCCGACGCCCGCCCCGTCGCCCTGCTGTGGCGGCGCGGCCGGTACGAGGCGGTCGACCCCGCCGCCGGCACGCGCGTCCGGATCGGCCGGGCCGAGGCGGCGGAACTCGACCCGCGCGCCGTCATGTTCCACCGGCCGCTGCCCGACCGGCCGCTCGGCCTGCTCCGGCTCCTCCGGTTCAGCCTCCTCGGCACCCGCGCCGACCTGCGCGCGCTGCTCCTCGGCGGCCTGGTCTCCGTCGGCGCGGGCGCCCTCGTCCCCCTCGCCACCGGCAGGGTGCTCGGCTCCTACGTACCCGCCGCCGAGGAGGGTCTCATCGTCCAGGCCGGTCTGGCGATCATCGCCACCGCCGTGGTCTCCGCCGCCTTCATGCTCCTGCAGAACACCGCGATCCTCCGCATGGAGGGCCGCATCGAGGCCACGTTGCAGCCCGCCGTCTGGGACCGGCTCCTGCGCCTGCCGACGACCTTCTTCACCGGCCGCTCCACCGGCGAGCTCGCGGGCGCCGCCATGGGCATCAGCGCCATCCGCCGGGTCCTGTCCGGCACGGGCCCCGTCGTCGTCCAGGCGAGCACCGTCGGCACCATGAGCCTCGTGCTGCTCCTGACCCACAGCGTGCCCCTGGGACTGGTCGCGATCGGCCTGCTGCTGGCGGTGGCGGCGGTCTTCCTCGGCCTGGGGCTGTGGCAGCTGCGCTTCCAGCGGCAGCTGATCCGCCTCGGGGACCGCCTCGACAACCAGGCGTACCAGACGCTGCGCGGGCTGGCGAAGCTGCGCGTGGCGGCGGCCGAGAGCTTCGCCTACGCCGCCTGGGCGCGGGAGTTCGCCCGCACCCGCGAACTCCACCGGCGTGTGGGACGGATCAAGAACGTCCTCGCGGTGCTGAGCGCGGTCTGTCTGCCGCTGTGCACCCTCGTGATGTTCATGCTCCTCGCCGGCCCCGCGCGCGGCACCCTGACGCCCAGTGAGTTCCTCACCTTCGGTACGGCCCTGACGATGCTGCTGTCGTCCGTCACCCAGGTCACGGGCGCGCTGCTCTCGGCCGCCGCCGTGCAGCCGATGTTCGAGCGGGTCCGGCCCATCCTGCGGGCCGTGCCCGAGGCGGCGGGCGCGGGCGCCCCGCCGGGCGGCCTCACCGGCGAGATCGAGGTCACGAACCTCTCCTACCGGTACGCGGAGGACGCCCCGCTCGTCCTCGACGACGTCAGCTTCCGGATCGCGCCCGGCGAGTTCGTCGCGATCGTCGGGTCCAGCGGCAGCGGCAAGTCCACCCTGCTCCGGCTGCTCATCGGCTTCGACGAACCGCTCTCCGGCAGCGTGCTGTACGACGGGCAGGACCTGGCGGCCCTCGACCGCGCGGCCGTGCGCCGGCAGTGCGGGGTCGTGCTGCAGAACGCCCAGCCCTTCGCCGGCTCGATCCTCGACTGCATCCGGGGCGCCGAGGCCCACTCGCCGGAGGAGGTGTGGGAGGCGGCCGCGATGGCCGGCCTGGCCGAGGACATCAAGGCCATGCCCATGGGCCTGCACACCATGCTGTCCGACGGCGGCGGCACCGTCTCGGGCGGCCAGCGGCAGCGGCTGATGATCGCCCAGGCGCTCGTCCGGCGGCCGCGCGTGCTCTTCCTCGACGAGGCGACCAGCGCCCTGGACAACGAGGCGCAGCGCGTGGTCATCGAGTCGACCAAGGCCCTGAACGCCACCCGGATCGTCGTCGCCCACCGCCTGTCCACCATCATGGATGCGGACCGGGTGATCGCTCTGGCGGACGGCCGCGTCGTCCAGGAGGGCACCCCGGCGGAACTGCTCGCCGACACCACCGGTCTCTTCCACGAACTGGTCCGCCGCCAGCTGCGCTGAGCCGCCCCCGGCGCGCGGGACGGGTGCGGCGCGGTGCAACCAGTGGGGCTCGCGGGGCGTGTTGGGTGGTGTCAGTGATCTCCAGTGGAAGGACTCACGTGCACACCGACCGGCCGGCTCTCTCCCGCCGTACCGCGCTCGCCCTGGGCGCGGGCTCGGCCCTCACCGCCGCCCTCGCCCTCGGCGGCACCGCCCACGCCGCACCGGAGGACGGCGGCGCCGTCGCCCGGCTGCGGAGACTGGAACGGGACCACACCGCCCGGCTGGGCGTCTTCGCCCGCAACATGCGCACCGGACGTACGGTCGCGTACCGCGCCGCCGAACGCTTCCCGATCGCCTCCGTCTTCAAGACCCTCGCCGCCGCGGCGGTCCTGCGCGACCTGGACCGCGACGGGGAGTACCTGGGCCGGCGCGTCCACTACACCGCCGCGTACGTGGAGCGGTCCGGGTACTCCCCGGTCACCGGCGAGCCGAAGAACGTCGCCGGCGGCATGACCGTCGCCGAACTCTGCGACGCCACCGTCCGGCACAGCGACAACACCGCCGGGAACCTGTTGCTGCGGGAGCTCGGCGGGCCCACGGCGGTCACCCGCTTCTGCCGCAGCCTCGGGGACCGTGTGACCCGGCTCGACCGCTGGGAGCCCGAGCTCAACTCGGCGGAGCCCTGGCGCGTCACCGACACCACCAGCCCGCACGCCATCGGCCTGACGTACGCCCGGCTGGTCCTCGGCGACGCGCTGGACGCCCCGGACCGGGCCCGGCTCACCGACTGGCTGCTGCGCAACAGCACCAACACCGAGCGGTTCCGCCGAGGACTGCCCGCCGACTGGCTCGTGGCCGACAAGACGGGAAGCCCCCGCTACGGCGGCGCCAACGACGTCGGCGTCGCCTGGGCCCCGGACGGCACCCCCGTCGTGCTCGCCGTCCTGACGGCCCGGCCCGAGGAGGACGCCGCGAACGACAGCGCGCTCGTGGCGTCGACGGCCGCCGTCCTCGCCGAGGCACTGGTCTGAGCCGGACGCCGTAGGCCGGGTCACGGGGCCGTACGGCGCGGAGCGCGCCTCCCCGGCCGCCCCGCCCCCCTGCCGGGGGCGGGGCGCTTCAGGCGCCGGGCGCCATGTCGTACGTGACCCACATCGTGCGCGTGGCCACCTGGTCGTACTTGGCGCGGGCCCGGTGGTTGTCGTCGGCGGTGATCCAGCGCACGACGCTCCAGCCGCGCTCGGCGGCGATCCCGCGCAGAGCGGCGAGGAGGAGGTCCGCCGCCCCGGAGCCGCGACGGGCCGGGTCGACGAACAGGTCGTCCAGGAAGCAGCCGGTGGTGGCCGACAGGGGGCGGGCGAAGGGCCGGTAGTGCGCCAGGCCGACGAGGCGGCCCCCGCCGTCCTCGGCGACGAGGGCGGCGACCTCGTGGCCGGGATCGTTCACCCAGGACCAGACGAGGCCGGCGGCCTCCTCGGTCTGCTCGACCCCGTAGAAGTCGGCGTACCCCTGGTAGAGGGCGCGCCACTGGGGGAAGTCCCCGGCGCGTACCGCGCGGACCGTGATGTCGGTCGACATGGAGCTCACACTCGCTTGTTCCGGTGCCCGCCGAAGGGAACGCGGCGAGCAGAGGGAACGATCATCCCGGAGGGCCTGGGACACCGGCGCACCGGGGTCACGCCCCCGTCCCTCGCCTCAGGCCGTCCCCTGGCCCGTGGAGGCGGCCCGGTGCTCCCGCCAGGCCGCTTCCCACCTCCGCTCCAGGGCCGGGTAGACGATGCCGTACCGGAAGGGCGCGATGGCGGCCATGTACAGCCGCCCGAACCGGCCGTTGGGCTTGACGAGCACCGCCATGCGCAGCTCGTGGTCGCCGTCCGCCCCGCGCACCCAGCCGAGGTGCATCACGCTGTGCACGGTCTTGTTGGCCGGCTCCCGGGCCGACTCCGTGGCGAGTTCGTAGACCCCCTTCAGCGGCAGGGCGTCGCTGTCCTCCCCCCACGGGACGTCCCGCATGTCGGCGGGCAGCCGCTCCCGGAGCGAGGTGACGCGCCCGCCGACGCCGGCGCGGGGATCGTCCCAGCCGAGGAGCGCGCCGAGCTTCCAGCGGAGGGCGAAGAGGAGGCGGGCGGGCCCGGGCTGCCGGGCGAGGCCGCCGGAGGCCCGCAGCGCCGCGAGCGCGACGGGGAAGTCACCGGGCCCGGAGCCGGGCATGCGGAAGGACCACACGTCCTCGACCGTGAAGTCGGGGGCCACGGCGTGGATGCGCCACGGCGGCTGACGGCCGCGCGCGCCGTGCCCCGGCGCCCGCGGGGCGCCCGCCGCGGGCGGAACCGAGCGGCACACGACGGTGGGACGGCCCGACCGGTCGCCCGCCGACGCGGCCCGGATTGCGGCGCCGGGCGGCCCGGCCCAGCATGGGCGGGGGTGGGGTGTCCACCCTCGCCCCGCGGGTCCCGCCCGTGGGCCGGCCGCGCTCACCGCAGGGAGGCGTCACCATGGCCGATTCCGCGACCGGCGACCCGTTCGGCCCCTGGACCGAACGGCTGCTCGGGCTCGCCGACGGCATCTCGCGCGAGGACGCCCGGCAGTTCGTGCACGACCTGTACACGCACGCCCAGTCCGACCTCGACCAGGAGCGGGCGGAAGCCGACTTCGAGCGCGACGAGTAGCCGGCCGCCGCCCCGCTCGCCGGGGACGTCAGGGTACGGCCCCGCCCCCTGGCGCCGGGCCGGGGTGGCGGGCGGTGCCCGTGGTCGCCGCGGCGAGGACGAAGGTGACCGTGATCAGCAGCGCCCAGGCGCCGAACTTGGCGACCGGCACCGGCTCCCAGCCGTCCAGTTGGTGCGGATAGCTCCAGGCGCCCAGGTACGTCGCCGCGTTCTCGGCGACCCACAGGAAGAAGCCGATCAGGACGAAGGAGAGGGCGAGCGGCATCCGGTGGTCCCGCGTCCCGACGCGGAAGCGCACCCAGGTCCCCGCCGTCGCCAGGAGGATCAGCGCCGCGAGCGCCCAGCGGGCGTCCGGCAGCCAGTGGTGGCTGAAGAAGTTGACGTACACGGCGCCGGCGAGGACGGCCATGAGACGTGGACGGTAGCCGGTGAGCCGCAGGTCCATCAGGTGCCAGGCCCGGCACACGTAGCTGCCCACGGCCGCGTACATGAACCCGCCGTACAGCGGGACGCCCCCCACCTTCGTCAGGGCCTCCTCCGGGTAGCTCCAGGACCCCAGGCGCACCTTCACCAGCTCGAACAGCAGGCCGATCGCATGGCAGCCGGCGATCACGGCGAGGTCCCTCCCGCTGTCCCAGCCGAGCCGCCAGGACAGGAGGGTCAGGCCGGCGCCGTAGAGGAGCAGGAGGTCGTAGCGGGCCAGGGGGAGCTCCGGCAGCAGGCCCGAGACGGCGATGCCCCCGACGAGCGCGACGGCGAAGGCGCAGCAGCGCGCCTCGAGGACCGCGAACCGCAGGAGGTGGCGGGTCCCGCGGATGACTGTCTCCATGCGGGGAGGGACGCGGCCGGCTCGCACGCGGTTTCGGGTGGATGTCCGTATCGTGGGCGCGATGACTGTTCACATGTTCGGGGGTCGGGTGCGCATCGCGGATCACGCCACGTGGGACCGGGGCTTTCCGGTGAAGTACCTCTTGCTGCGGGAGGACCAGGACGGCGGGGAGGAGTTCTGGGGGAGGTGCGCGGGTGTCGAGGGATTCTTCGTCGACCCGGTCCCGCCTCCACGGGAGGTCCTCACCCTCCGCGGGTGCCGCCCCGACGGTCTCCTGAGCGAGGTCCTGGCCGAACCCGGCGCCCCACGGGGCCTGGGTGACGTGTGCGTCGAGGTGTGGGACGGCGGGAGGCCCGTGCAGTGGTGGACTCTCGTCGACGCGGCAGTGGTGGCCCACCGGCCCCACCCGGCCGACCCGGGACGGTACGACATCGTGCTCGGCGCCGGCGTCAGGAACGAGGACGCCTTCGTGGCGCCGCCGTCGGTGCCGCACTTCGAACTCTTCGCGGGAACGTCGGTCGCCGAGGCGAGCGCGGGCCGGTGCTCCGGGGTGGACGGCCTGTTCGAGGCGCGGGTGGACCCGGCCCCCGTCCCGCTGGAGCTGATCGGCTGCGAGCCCGCGGAGCCGCTGCTCGCGGCGCTGCGGCGGCCCCGTCGGCCGGAGCGGGACCGGGGCCACCTCCTGGTCCTGGATCGTCATGGCGCCGTGACGGCCTCCCGCCCCGTCGGCCTGGCCGTCACCGGAGCGCGACCGTCGGTCCTCGGCGGCGCTCTCCTCGACATCACCCTCACCGACGGTGGTGACGACCGGCCGTCACCGGCGGACCGCCCGGTCCAGCCACGCGGCCCTGCCCCGCGCGTCGTACGGCGCCCACAGGTTGGGCTCCGCCGGCGGGCCCTGGTACCACGCGGCCCAGACCGGGCGGTC
>NZ_JAPSIW010000299.1 GCF_031178505.1 Streptomyces sp.
GCGACGCCTGCGCCGCCCGTCGCGCCGGGACGGGGCCCGGGCGGGTGGCGCCCACCAGAGGTGTGCCGGTGCGCGCGGCCGGGCGGGGGCCGTCGGGCCTGCCGGGACGGCGACACCCGCGCGACCGGGGAGGGCGGCGCGGCACCACCGCGCCTGCCCGGCCGCGACGGAGCAAGGGCGGGCGGAGGCGTGCCGTTACGGGCAGCCGGCGAAGGCCAGCGGGCGCCCGGACGGCGCGGCGACGCCTGCGCCGCCCGTCGCGCCGCGACGGAGCCCGACGGGCGGCGCCCACCAGAGGTGTGCCGGTGCGCGCGGCCCGGGGCCGTCAGGCGCCTCCCGGCGCGGAGTTGCGGCCGCGCCTCCGCGCCCGACGGCCCGCAGTCGGCGGCCAGAGCGCGCACCGGTACGCGCCCGGCGGGGACCGGCGGGCGCCCGACGGCCCGCGCACGGTGGCACCGAAGGCGTGCCGGAACGCGTTCGCCGCGGGGGACGGGGCCCGGTGGTCGCGGGGCGGCCGGACGGGGAGAGGCGCAGCTCCCCGGCGGGTGTCCCGGCCCCCGCGGGGGTCAGGAGCGGAGGATGAAGGAGCCCGGGGGTGTGCGGAGGGGCTCGTGGAGGGCGACGAGGAGCTTCTCCAGGCCGCTGACGTGGCCGAGCGCGGCCTGGCCTGCGGCCGGGGGCGCCGGTGCGGCGGTGGCCGAGGGCTCCGGCTCCGCGGCGGGGCCGGCGGTGCCGGGGCCGGTCAGGCGCTCCACGGCCGCCTCCACGCGCCAGCAGGCGGCGGCGAGCCGTTCGTCGTGTCCGGCGGCCGGGTCGGCCGCCACGGCGACGAGTCCGCGGACCTCCTCGGCGCACTCGTCCAGGAGGGCGAGAACCCGGCGGGCCCGCTCCTTGCGGCCACGGAAGGGGCTCAGGGGGTGGACCAGCGGGGCGAGGGAGAGCCGTACGCGGCCGAGGAGCAGTTCCAGTTCGGCGGCGTGCGGAGCCGGGTCGGCGTCGGGGTCGCCGGCGAGCCGCCGCAGCGAGACGGAGGTGGCGGCGCGAACGCCCCGCAGGGAGCGCTGGATCCAGGCGTCATTGATGGCGTGGGTGCTGACGGGGAGGATGAGCAGCACGGCGAGCGCCGCGCAGACGGCGCCGACGGCGGTCTCCTCCAGCCGCAGGAGCAGCAGCGCCGGGTCGAGGACGCCGAGGAGCCCGTACAGCAGACCGGCCATGAGGGTGACGGCGAGCATCATCCAGCTGTAGGAGACGGGCGCGGTGTAGAAGATCCCGAAGACGCAGAGGGCCACCAGGGCGGCGGTGGGGGCCACCGCCCCGTCGAGCGGGATGGCGACGACCATGCCGACGGCGATGCCGATGACGGTACCGAGCACCCGGCGGAAGCCACGGACGAGCGTCTCGCCGCGCGACACCGTGTTCACGAAGATCCACCAGGTCGTGCCGACGGCCCAGTACCAGCGGTCGGCCGAGAGCAGCTGGCCGATCGCGAGGGCGACGGCGCACGCCACGGCGGCCTGGACGGCCTGCCGGGTGGTCACGCGCGCGAGGCCGGTGCCGGGGAGCGGCGCGGGCGCGGCCGGCGGCGGCGTACGGCGCTCCAGCGGCCACAGGACGAACCGCACGGCGCCTGCGGCGGCGAGCGAGAGGGCCACGGCGGCGTAGAGCTCGGGCAGCTGGCCCGGCACGGCGTGCAGGAACTGTGTCGTGAAGAAGTTCATGAACGCGAAGATCCCCAGCGCGTGGCCGCGCGGGCCCCAGCGGCGGGCGTAGACGCCGCAGAAGACGACGAGGAGGAAGGCGGTGTCCCGGAGCAGGGTCAGGTCGTGCAGCGCGGTGGCCAGGGCGAGGACCGGGAAGCCGGCCACCGGCAGGAGGAGCGTGGTGACGGCCTGGGCGCGGACGGTGGAGTCGGTGACCGTGAACAGCGCCAGCAGGGCCGCCAGCCCCCCGGTGATGGAGGCGGACAGGGAGAGCCCCGCCAGCTCGGTGAGCGCCACGGCCAGCGCGATGCCGAGAACGGCACGCGACGCGTTCCTCAGTCGGGCGAGCCCCGGATCCGGAGCCACGAACATCCTCTTCACGGCGGTCTGCCGCCCCCTCGTGTGTTGCCGTTCGCCCTCCCGCGCGTGGTCCCGGGGTGGGGGAGCGCGCGGGCACGACGAAGGCGCCGCGCTCCGGACCGGCCTCGTCGCCGCCCCGGCGCCGCGCGGCGCCGAAAGTACCTGGATACGGCAAGGAAACCATCCCGGCGACCTATGGCTCAACACAACGGCGTTCGACTGGGCCAATGGTCCACTCAGGGCCGGGCACATCGGACCACCAGCCGTCCAACGGCTCAGCCACCTCCCCGAGCGGGGGAGGCCGGCGCGGGGGGACGTGGGTCACGGCGGAGTCGGCCCGGGCCGACAACACCTCACGGCGCCCGCCCACCTGTCGCCCCTTCGACCCGGACCTGCCCGCCGCCCGGGCGCCGGTTTCCCCGCGACGCCCGCCCCCCCGGGGGCCCTCCGGGGCGAGGGAAACAGGACGTGTCCGGAACCTTGCCAGGCTCCTCCGCCCGCCCCTAACCTCCGACAGCAGAAAGCGCTTTCTCCCCTGCGGGGACAGGCCGGCCGGCCCTGCGCATCGGTTTCCCGCGCCCTGCACCGGGGCGCCACCGAACGGGATCACGACGACACGAATGGGGAAGACCAGCATGGGACGACCAGCCGCACGACGACTCCAGGCGACCCTGGCCACGATGACCCTCGCGGCCGCGGCCGGCGTGGCCCTGGCCATGCCCGAGGCCTCGGCCGCCGCGACGGGCACGGCCACCGGCTACGCCACCCAGAACGGCGGCACCACCGGCGGCGCGGGCGGACAGACGGTCCGGGCCACGACCGGCACCGCCATCCACGCGGCCCTGTGCAACCGGGCCAGCAGCAGCACCCCGATCGTCATCGAGGTCGAGGGGACGATCCACCACGGCAACACGAGCAAGGTCTCCGGCCCCAGCTGCAACACCGCCGACGGCGTGATCGAGCTCAAGCAGATCAGCAACGTGACGCTCGTCGGGGTCGGCAGCGGAGCGGTCTTCGACCAGCTCGGCATCCACATCCGCGAATCACGCAACGTCATCGTCCAGAACGTGACCGTCCGGAACGTGAAGAAGTCGGGCTCCCCCGTCTCCAACGGCGGCGACGCGATCGGCATGGAGAGCAACGTCCGCAACGTGTGGGTCGACCACGTCACCCTGGAGGCCTCGGGCGGCGAGTCCGAGGGCTACGACGGCCTCTTCGACATGAAGGACAACACGCAGTACGTGACGCTGTCCTACAGCGTCCTGCGCAATTCGGGGCGCGGCGGCCTCGTCGGCTCCAGCGAGACCGAGCTCTCCAACGGCTTCATCACCTACCACCACAACCGCTACGAGAACATCGACTCCCGGGCCCCCTTGCTGCGCGGCGGCATCGCCCACATGTACAACAACCACTACCTGCGCCTGAACGAGTCCGGCATCAACTCGCGCGCCGGAGCGCGCGCCAAGGTGGAGAACAACTACTTCGAGGACTCGAAGGACGTCCTCGGCACGTTCTACACCGACGCCACCGGTTACTGGCAGGTCGCCGGCAACACCTTCGACAACGTCACCTGGTCCGCCCCCGGCACCGACTACACCCCGGCCGGACCGGACCCGCGCTCCACCACCACGGTCACCGTCCCGTACGCGTACAGGTCGGACCCGGCCGCCTGCGTCCCGGACGTCGTGGCCCGGACGGCCGGCGCGCAGACGGGTCTCAAGGTGTCGGACGGCTCCTGTACGCCCCAGACGCCGACCCCCGCCCCGACGACGGCGACCCCGACGCCCACGCCCACCGCCACGGGGCCGACGGCGACGCCCACCCCGCCGCCGACGGCGACGTCGGCCCCGGGCGGCACCAACCTCAGCATCGGAGCCGGCTCCGACGGCTCCAGCAAGGCCGACGGCACCAGCTACGGGAACGTGCGGGACGGCAACCTGAGCACGTACTGGTCGCCGGCCGGGACGACGGGCCACATCTCCGTCAAGTGGGGCGCCCCCACCACCGTCTCGGCGCTCACCATCCGCGAGGCCGCCGGTTCGGCGGGCACCATCGGCTCCTGGCGGGTGCTCAACGGTGACACGGGGGCCGTTCTGAAGACGGGTACCGGGGCCGGCGCCCTCACCGTCCCCCGCACCACCCTGAGCAAGATCACCTTTGAGATCACGGGGGCCTCGGGGGTCCCGAAGGTGGCCGAGTTCGAGACGTACGCCGGATAGGAGGCCGGCCCGGCGCCCCGCGCGGCCCGGGGCCGCCGGGCCGGCTGTCCGGCCGCCGGGTCCGCCGCCCGGGCCGCCCGGCGGAATCGGGCCATTGGTACAGTCGAACTCTCTTCGGGCAGGCCAGAGGGAGGGTGACGGACCATGGCGGTGGACGAACTGGACACCCGGATCCTGCGGCTCCTCATCGAGCAGCCGCGGACGAGCGTCCGGGAGTACGCGCGGATCCTCGGGGTCGCGCGCGGCACCGTGCAGGCGAGGATCGACCGCCTGGAGCGGGACGGGGTGATCACCTCCACCGGGCCGGTCCTCTCGCCCGCCGCGCTCGGCCATCCGGTGCTCGCCTTCGTGCACGTCGAGGTCACGCAGGGCCATCTCGACGAGGTGGGCGACGCGCTCGCGGCCGTACCGGAGATCGTGGAGGCCTTCTCGATCACCGGCGGCGGCGATCTGCTGACGCGGGTGGTCGCCCGGGACGCCGGGCACCTGGAGGACGTGATCCAGCGGCTGATCCAGCTGCCGGGCGTGGTCCGCACCCGTACCGAGATCGCGCTGCGCGAGCGCGTACCGCACCGGCTGCTGCCCCTCGTGGAAGCGGTGGGACGGCGTACGCGGCCCGGCCCCGACCGTCCCGCGCGTCCCTGACCTCGCGGCTCCCTCCCCCTTCCCGTTCCCGGTTCCTCCCCGCGCGCGGGACTCCTCCGCTTCGTGGCTTGCTCCCAGCGGAATGGCAGATGCGACGAGATGTGGCGGCGAGGATTGCAGATGGGAGCCGGGGCGGCCTAGCGTGGCGCGCATGCAGTCCTACACGATCGGTCAGGCGGCGCGGCTCCTGGGCGTGAGTCCCGACACCGCGCGCCGCTGGGCCGACGCGGGCCGGGTGGCGACCCATCGCGACGAGAACGGCCGGCGCCTCATCGACGGCCGCGACCTGGCCGCCTTCTCCGTCGAAGTCGCGCAGAGCGCCGACCGGGGCGACGAGGAGGAGCCGTACACCTCCACCCGCAACGCGTTCCCCGGGATCATCACCGGCATCAAGCTCGGTGACATCGCCGCGCAGGTCGAGATCCAAGCCGGTCCCCACCGGCTCGTCTCGCTCCTCACCCGGGAGGCGGTCGAGGAGCTGGGGCTGGAGGTCGGCATGCGGGCGACCGCCCGCGTGAAGTCGACCAGCGTGCACATCGACCGCGTGTGACCCGCCCGGCCGGAGCCACGGTCCGCCGCCCGGCCCTCCCGGGGACACGGGCGCCCGGCCGCCGCCCTCCCGCACCCGCCTCCAGGAACGAACGATGACACGCCCGCACCTCCGCCGTACGGACGCACCCCGCGCCGCCGGCCCCCGCACCCCTCTCGCGCTCGCCGTGCCCGCGCTGCTCGCCGTCGCCCTGCTGGTGCTGCCGCTGGTGGGCGTGCTCGTCCGCACCGAGTGGGGCTCGCTCGGCGCGCACCTGACCGGGCCGGGCACGGTCGAGGCCCTCCGCCTGTCCCTCGTCGTGTCCTTCTGGGCGCTCGCGCTGTCGCTGGTCCTGGGGGTGCCGCTGGCCTGGCTGCTCGCCCGGGTGCCGCTGCGGGGCAAGGCGTTCGTCCGCTCCCTGGTCCTGCTGCCGATGGTGCTCCCTCCCACGGTGGGCGGGGTGGCGCTGCTGCTGGCCTTCGGGCGGCGCGGGATCCTGGGCCCGTGGCTGGAGGAGACCTTCGGCGTCACGCTGCCCTTCCACACCTCGGGCGCGGTCCTCGCGGCCACCTTCGTCGCGATGCCGTTCCTGGTCATCAGCCTGGAGGGCGCGCTCGGCGGGCTGCGCCCCCGGTACGAGGAGACGGCCGCGTCCCTGGGCGCCTCGCCGCTCCGGGTCTTCCTCACCGTCACCCTGCCGATGGTCGCCCCGGGGCTGCTCGCCGGGGCGGCGCTCACGTGGGCGCGGGCACTGGGCGAGTTCGGCGCCACCATCACCTTCGCCGGCAACCTGCCGGGCACCACACAGACGCTGCCGCTCCAGGTGTACCTGCTGCTCCAGGAGGACCCGGAGGCGGCGACGTCCGTCTCCCTGCTGCTGCTGGTGATCGCCATGGCCGTGCTCGTCGCGCTGCGGGGGCGGTGGACCGGATCGCCGGCCCCGCGCCGTACCTCCCCTCCCCCGGCACCGGACGGGACCGGGGCGGAGACGCGGGAAGCGGGAACGGGAACGGGAACGGGAGAGGCGGGCGCCGGGGCCGCTGCGGACGGCGGGCGCTGGTCCCTGCACGCCGAGGTCCACGGCTTCACCGAATTGACCCTCGACGCCGCTCCCGGCACCACGATCGCGGTCGTCGGCCCGAACGGCGCCGGCAAGACCACCCTGCTCCGCGCGCTCCTCGGTCTCACTCCCCGGGCCCGTGCCGCGCTCCGCCTCGGCGACGACGACGTGACGCCGCTGCCCCCGCACCGGCGGCAGGTGGCGTGGGTGCCGCAGGACGGGGCACTGTTCCCGCATCTGTCGTCCCTCGCCAACACCGCGTACGGCCTCCGGGCGCGCGGGGTGTCCCGGTCCGAGGCGCGGCGCGAGGCGCAGCGCTGGCTCGACCGGCTCGGCGTGGGACAGCTCGCCCACCGGCGTCCGGGCCAGCTGTCCGGCGGACAGGCCCAGCGGGTCGCCCTGGCCCGGGCGCTGGCGGTCCGGCCCCGGCTGCTGCTGCTCGACGAGCCGCTCGCCGCGCTCGACCAGACGACCCGGGCGCATGTCCGGCACACCCTGCGCACGCATCTCGCCGGGTTCGGCGGGGTGTGCCTGATCGTCACGCACGACCCGGTGGAGGCGGTCTCGCTGGCCGACCGGGTGCTCGTCCTCCAGGACGGCCACACCCTCCAGGACGACTCCCCCGCCGAGGTCTCCCGTCATCCGCGCTCCCCGTGGGTGGCACGGATGCTGGGCCGCAACGCCTGGCCGGTCGCCTCGGGCGCGGCGGGCCTCACGGTGGACGGTGGCGGCGTGCTCGTCGCGGCCGAGCCGCCGCCGGCAGGGACGCGGGCCCTGGCGATCATCGCGCCCGAGGCGGTGGCCCTGCACCGGGACAAGCCCGGCGGCAGCCCCCGCAACGTCTGGCCCGGCACCGTACGCGAGATCACCGCGAGCGGCAGCCGGCTGCGGGTGCTCGTGACCTCGGACCGGGTGCCGCCGCTCGTCGCCGAGATCACCCCGCAGGCGGCGGCCGAACTGGGCCTCGCGGACGGGGTTCCGGTCTGGACCGGTGTGAAGGCGACGGAGGTGACGGTCGTCCCGCTGTGACGGCGAGGACGGCGCCGGTGCGCGGAGCAGGGGGGCGAACGGCCCGATGCGGCCCCCTGCCCCGCGGGCCTGGGATCACTCCCCTCCGGTGATCACCGGGGCGGAAGGCGGCCCCTGCCCTCCAGGCCGGGGTCCGGCCACAGCACCTACCCGTACGGCAGTGACCCGGAG
>NZ_JAPSIW010001005.1 GCF_031178505.1 Streptomyces sp.
AGCGGTTCCCCGCCGGACAGCCAGTCCGCGTGCGCCCGCTCGCTCTCCCACTCGGCGAGGTTGAGGACACGGGTGCCGTCGGTGGAGAGGTGGAAGTGGGCGCCGATCCCGCCGTGGGCCGGCCGCTCGCCCGCCTCGTCGGCCAGGGCCGCGCACACGGCGTCCACCCAGGCCCGCCGGCGCACGGGGTCGGCGTCCGCGAACTCCGCCTCCACGGCCACCAGGACGCCGGGCGGGGCCCCCGCGCTCGCCGGGTCGAGCGGGACGGAGCGGTAGGGCGGCGCGTAGCGGTGGAGGACGACCCGCTCGATCCCCGGCACGGCCGCGTCGATCTCGGCGTTCCGGCCGTCCCGGTGGGTGCGCACGAAGTCCTGGTAGGCCTGCTCGCCGGTCCACCGCGAGTGGTGCAGCAGCGTGTCCCCGTCGGTGCCGGCGTGGACGCTGTACGACAGGAGGCGCGGGTCGGGCCACGGCCGGCTCTCCCAGGCGGTGCGGATCGCCTCGACGGCGGCGCGCTGCCGTGCGGGGGTGCCGACCCGCCAGGTGCTCACCATGACCTGGCCGGTGCCCGGGCGGGTGAGGCCGGGGCGGGCCTCGGGGTGCGTGACGGTGTTCATGGGGTCTCCTCCGAGCGGTCGGGTCCGTGCACGGGGGCGGTTCTCCCGGGCACGACCCACCCTGGTACCTCGACCAAAGTTGAGGTCAAGGCCGTCGTGGCACACTTCCGGCCATGATGCTCCGACCGGCCACCCGCGCCGAACTCCCCGCGGTCCTCGCCCTGCTCGCCGACGAGGAGACCGTCGTCGACGCCGCCTCGGTGGTGGTCACGGAGGCGTACGAGCGCGCCTTCGCGGCGATCACGGCCGATCCGCGCAACGAGATGCTGGTCCTGGTGGACGGCGGCCTCGTCCTCGGCTGCCTCCAGGCCACCTACATACCGGGGCTCGGCAAGGGCGGCGCGGAGCGGGCCCTGTTCGAGGCGGTCCGGATCCGGGCCGACCGGCGCGGCGGCGGCCTCGGCCGGGATCTGATGGAGCGGGCCGTGGCGCGGGCGCGCGGCCGTGGCTGCGCGCTGGTCCAGCTGACCAGCGACAAGCGGCGGGAGGCCGCCCACCGCTTCTACGCGTCGCTGGGGTTCGCGCGCAGTCACGACGGCTTCAAGCTGGCCCTCTGACGGCAAGATCCCGGAGCGCGGCCGACACCCCCGTCGTTCAGCTGAACTGAATCTTCGGGCCAAGCAGATCTAAGTGGACCTTCACGGTCGGGGTCGCCCAGACTCTCCGCATGACCACGGAACGTCCTTTCGGCCGCGCGCTCTGCGCGATGATCACCCCCTTCACCCCCTCCGGCGGGCTCGACCCGGACGGGGCGGGCGAACTGGCGGTACGGCTCGTCGCGGAGGGCTGCGACGGCATCGTCCTCAACGGCACCACCGGCGAGTCCCCGACCACCTCGGACGCCGAGAAGGCGGCGCTGGTCCGCGCCGTACGGGCGGCCGTGGGGCCGGACGTGCCGTTGCTGACCGGGGTCGGAACGGCCGACACCCGGCACACGGTGGAGCTGGCGCGCGCGGCCGAGGCGGCGGGGGCGGACGGGCTGCTCGTCGCCTCCCCGTACTACAGCCGGCCGCCGCAGGCCGCCCTGGAGGCGTACTTCCTGCGGGTGGCGGACGCGACCGGGCTGCCGGTGGTGGTGTACGACATCCCGGGCCGCACCGGCACCCGGGTCGAGCCGGCCACCCTGCGGCGCCTGGCCGAGCACCCGCGGATCGTGGCGGTGAAGGACTGCTCCTACGACCTGTACGCCGCGGGGCGGCTGATCGCCGAGACCCCCCTCGCGTACTACTCGGGCTGCGAGGAGCTGAACCTGCCGCTGTACGCGCTCGGCGGCG
>NZ_JAPSIW010001006.1 GCF_031178505.1 Streptomyces sp.
GACTGGTTCGTCCGGGACGGCGTGCCGGCGGAGCACGTGACCTTCGCGCACGGGGCTCTGGACTGCATCGCGCGGCTGCTCTCCACGGAGCTGCGGCCCGGTGACGCGGTGGCCGTGGAGGACCCCGGCTTCCACCACCTGCTGGATCTGGTGCCCGCGCTGGGACTGCGGATCGCGCCGGTGACGGTGGACGGGGAGGGAATGGTGCCCGAGTCGCTGCGGGGGGCCCTGCGCGGCGGGGCGCGCGCGGTGGTGTGCAGCCCGCGCGGTCAGTGCCCCACGGGGGCGTTCTTCACCCGCGCCCGGCGGGACGCGCTGGTGGCGGTGGTGCACGAGTTCCCCGAGGTGCTCGTCGTGGAGGACGACCACAACGCGGAGGTGGGCGGCGCGGCGGCGTACACCCTGGCCGCGGGGGGTCTGGAGCGCTGGGCGCAGGTCAGGACCGTCTCCAAGCACCTCGGGATCGACCTGCGGTGGGCCGGGGTCGCCTGTGACCCGGTGACGCTCGCCCGGCACGACGGCCGGATGCTCATGACCTCGGGCTGGGTCAGCCACCTGCTGCAGAGGACGGTGGCCGGGCTGTTCGCCGACCCGTCGGTGGGCGAGCTGGTCGCGGCCGGGGAGGCGGCGTACGCGGAGCGGCGGGCGGCCCTGATCGACGCCCTCGGCTCGTACCGGATCCGGGCGGTCGGGGCGAGCGGGTTCAACGTGTGGGTGCCGGTGCGCGACGAGTCCGCGGTGGTGAACGGGCTGCGTACGCACGGCTGGTGGGTGGCCGCGGGGGCGCGCTTCCGGATCGCGGCGCCGCCCGCGGTGCGGATCACGGCGGCGACACTGCGGCCGGCGGACGCCCGGCGGCTCGCGGCGGACTTCGCCGAGGTGATGGGCGACGCGCAGGCCACGTACGGCGGATGACCGGGGCCGGCACCCGGGCGGGTGCCGGCCCCGGTCGTGTCAGGCGCGGCGGGCTTCCGCCAGGGAGGCGTAGAAGCGGAGCAGGTCGAGGTTGTCGACCGAGCCCGGGTTGACGGCCTTGTCGAGCGGCGTGCCCTGGAGCAGGCGCTTGACCGGGACCTCGATGCGCTTGCCGGTGAGCGTGTGCGGGACGCCGGGGACCTGGATGATCTCGTCGGGGACGTGACGCGGGGAGAGTTCCGTGCGGATGGTCCGCCTGATCCGGTCGATCAGTTCCTCGTCGAGGGTCGCGCCCTCCGCGAGGTGGACGAAGAGGGGCATCCAGTAGCCGCCGTCCGGTTCCTCCAGGCCGATGACCAGGGACTCGCGGATCTCCGGGAGACGCTCCACGGCCTCGTAGATGTCGGCGCTGCCCATCCGCACGCCCTGCCGGTTGAGGGTGGAGTCCGAGCGGCCGTGGATGACGACGGAGCCGTGGTCGCTGATCGTGATCCAGTCGCCGTGGCGCCAGACACCGGGGAACATCTCGAAGTAGCTGTCGCGGTAGCGGCTGCCGTCGGGGTCGTTCCAGAAGTGGATCGGCATGGACGGCATGGGGTTGGTGACGACCAGTTCGCCGACCTCGCCGACGAGCGGCTTGCCGGAGGGGTCCCACGCCTGGAGGTCCGTGCCGAGGCCCGCGGCCTGGAGTTCGCCGATGTGGACGGGGAGGGTGGGGACGGCGCCCGCGAAGCACGAGCAGACGTCCGTGCCGCCGCTGACCGACGCGATCCACAGGTCCTCGCGGACCTCGTCGTGGAGCCAGCGGAAACCGTCGGGCGGCAGCGGGGAGCCGGTGGTGGCGACGCACTTCACGGCGGACAGGTCGAAGTCGCGGCCAGGGTGGACGCCGGCCTTGGCGCAGGCCATGACGTACGCGGCGGAGGTGCCGTACAGGGTGGCGCGGGTGCGTTCGGCGACGCGCCACTGGGC
>NZ_JAPSIW010001007.1 GCF_031178505.1 Streptomyces sp.
GCGGCTGGGGCTACCGGGTCCGCGCCCACCGCACCGCTCTGGTGCTGCGCTCCGGCGAGGCCCTGGTGGTCCGGCGCGCGGGCGGTCGCGAGTTCGCGGTCACCGTGCCCGACGCGCGGACCGCCGCTGCCCTGCTCAACACGCTCGCCGCACGGCATGGGAAGGTCTGACGGTGCTTTTCCGGGTCGATCCAGCCTCCTCCGTCCCCCTCGGCGACCAGATCGCCGCCTGCGTCCGCGGAGCGCTCGCCGACGGCTCCGCGGCGCCCGGCGAGCGCCTCCCGGCCGCCCGGGACCTCGCCGACTCCCTCGGCGTCAACGTCCACACCGTCCTGCGCGGCTACCAGCGGCTGCGGGAGGAGGGCCTGATCGAACTCCGCCGGGGCCGCGGCGCCGTCATCGTCCCCGGCGCCTCCGCCCCCGACCGCGCCCGCCTGCTCGGCCGCCTCCGCGAGGCGGCGGCCGAGGCCCGCGAACTGGGCCTCAGCGAGGCGGAGTTCCTCGAACTGGCCCGGACCTCACTGGCGTGACCCGCCCGCCTGGCGGATTGTGCCGAACGGTCGACCCGTCGCCGCCCCGGCTCCCGTGGCGTCCTCGGCGCATCCCTCGAAACGCACCGCGGGCGGCCTCCCACCCGGGCGAACCGCCCCGCCCCGCCGGCGACCGCACGACGGCCCCCGCCCCCGTACCCATAGAATTTGAGCCTGCTGTCGGAACGACCACGGCATCGCACCCCACTGGAATGGAGCATCCCAGGATGGCTCGACACCTTGTCACCAGCGCACTTCCCTATATCAACGGGATCAAGCACCTGGGCAACATGGTCGGGTCGATGCTCCCGGCGGACGTGTACTCCCGGTACCTCCGCCAGCGCGGTCACGACGTCCTGTACATCTGCGCCACCGACGAGCACGGCACCCCCGCCGAGCTGGCCGCCAAGGAGCAGGGTCTGCCCGTCGACGAGTTCTGCGCCCGCGCCCACGACGCGCAGAAGGCCGTGTACGACGGCTTCGAGCTGGCCTTCGACTACTTCGGCCGCAGCTCCTCGCCGCAGAACGCCGAGATCACGCAGCACTTCGCGCGGAAGCTGTACGAGAACGGCTTCATCGAGGAGCGGGCGATCCGCCAGGTCTACTCGCCCGTCGACGGCCGCTTCCTGCCCGACCGGTACGTGGAGGGCACCTGCCCCCACTGCGGTTACGACAAGGCCCGCGGCGACCAGTGCGAGAACTGCACCCGCGTCCTCGACCCCACCGACCTGATCGAGCCCCGTTCGGCGATCAGCGGCTCCACGGAGCTGGAGGTCCGCGAGACCAAGCACCTCTTCCTCCTGCAGTCGAAGCTCCAGCACGAGGTCGAGGCGTGGATCGACCGCGTCAGCCCCGAGTGGCCGCACCTGTCCACCTCCATCGCGCGCAAGTGGCTGACCGAGGGCCTGAACGACCGCGCCATCACGCGTGACCTGGACTGGGGCGTGCCGGTGCCGGCCGACACCTGGCCGGAGCTCGCCACCGAGGGCAAGGTCTTCTACGTCTGGTTCGACGCGCCCATCGAGTACATCGCCGCCACCAAGGAGTGGGCCGACGCCGCCCCCGACGGCGAGACCCGCGACTGGAAGTCGTGGTGGTACGAGGCCGACGACACCGTCCGCTACACCCAGTTCATGGCCAAGGACAACGTCCCGTTCCACACGGTGATGTTCCCCGCCACCGAGCTCGGCGTGCGCGAGCCGTGGAAGAAGGTCGACCTGGTCAAGGGCTTCAACTGGCTCACGTACTACGGCGGCAAGTTCTCCACCTCCCAGAAGCGCGGCGTCTTCACCGACACCGCCCTCTCCCTGCTGCCCGCCGACTACTGGCGCTACTTCCTCGTCGCCAACGCGCCCGAG
>NZ_JAPSIW010000015.1 GCF_031178505.1 Streptomyces sp.
CCGGTCGGCGTCGGCGGCGCCACGCCCCCGCTGCGCGCGGCCGGCGACCTCGGCGGCCTGCCGGCCGAGGTGGGCGAGGAGCTCGGGCTCGCGGACGACGCCGAGATCACCACCGAGGCCAACCCGGAATCGGTGGACCCGGAGTACCTGGCCGAGCTGCGGGCCGGCGGCTTCAACCGCATCTCCTTCGGCATGCAGAGCGCGCGGCAGCACGTCCTGAAGGTCCTCGACCGCACGCACACCCCCGGTCGGCCGGAGGCGTGCGTCGCCGAGGCTCGGGCAGCCGGCTTCGAGCACGTCAACCTCGACCTCATCTACGGCACGCCGGGGGAGTCCGACGACGACTGGCGGGCCTCCCTGGAGGCGGCGATCGGCGCCGGCCCCGACCACGTCAGCGCCTACGCACTCATCGTCGAGGAGGGCACGCAGCTCGCGCGCCGCATCCGGCGCGGCGAGGTGCCCATGACCGACGACGACGTGCACGCCGACCGCTACCTCATCGCCGAGGACGTGCTCTCCCGGGCCGGATTCTCCTGGTACGAGGTCTCCAACTGGGCCACCTCCGACGCCGGGCGCTGCCTCCACAACGAGCTCTACTGGCGCGGCGCCGACTGGTGGGGCGCCGGCCCGGGCGCGCACTCGCACGTCGGCGGGGTGCGGTGGTGGAACGTGAAGCACCCCGGGGCGTACGCGGCGGCCCTGGGCGCCGGGAAGTCGCCGGGCGCCGGCCGCGAGGTCCTGTCGGACGAGGACCGGCGCGTCGAGCGCGTCCTGCTGGAGCTGCGGCTCCGGGAGGGCTGCCCGCTGGACCTGCTGAAGCCCGCCGGCCTCGCCGCCTCGCGGAAGGCCCTCGCGGACGGGCTCCTGGAGGACGGGGCGTACGGGGCGGGGCGGGCGGTGCTGACGCTGCGCGGGCGGCTGCTCGCGGACGCGGTGGTCCGGGACCTGGTGGACTGACGCGGCGCGCCCGGCCCGCGCGCCGGCCGGGCCCGTGCCCCCGCTCCGTGCGGGCACGAGGCGCCCGCCGCCCGGCTCCGGCTACGGCGCCGTCACGAAGTCGATCAGTTCCTCCACGCGGCCCAGGAGCGCCGGCTCCAGGTCCTTGTAGGAGTGGACCTTGGAGAGGATGTGGCGCCAGGCGGCGCCGGTGTTGTCGGCGGGCCAGCCGAGGGCGCGGCAGACGCCCGTCTTCCAGTCCTGGCCGCGCGGGACCGCCGGCCACGCGGGGATCCCGACCGAGGAGGGCTTCACGGCCTCCCAGACGTCGATGTACGGGTGGCCGACCACCAGCACGTGCGGCGAGGTCACCCGGGCGGCGATGCGGGCCTCCTTGGAGCCGGGCACGAGGTGGTCGACCAGGACGCCGAGGCGGGCGTCCGGGCCGGGACCGAACGCGTCGACGATCTCCGGGAGGCCGTCGACGCCCTCCAGGTACTCCACCACGACGCCCTCGATCCGCAGGTCGTCGCCCCAGACCCGCTCGACCAGCTCGGCGTCGTGCCGGCCCTCCACGTAGATGCGGCCCGCGCGGGCCACCCGGGCCCGCGCGCCGGGGACCGCGATCGAGCCGGAGGCGGTGCGGGCGGGACGGGACGGGGCGGCGGCCGGGGGCCTGACCAGGGTGACGGCCTTCCCCTCCAGGAGGAAGCCGCGCGGCTCCAGCGGGAAGACCCGGTGCTTGCCGAACCGGTCCTCCAGCGTGACCGTGCCGGCCTCGCAGCGGATCACCGCCCCGCAGAAGCCGGTCGTGACCTCCTCGACGACCAGGTCGCGTTCGGCCGGCACCTCGGGCACCGGGGCCTGCTTCTTCCACGGGGGCGTCAGATCCGGGTTGTAGCTGCGCATTGACCGGACGTTAGGCGACGGAGAAGCGCCGTGCCAGTTCCGCGCGCTGGCGTCGGACGAAGGCGGCGTCCACCACCGCCCCGTGCCCGGGCACGTACAGCGCGTCCTCGCCGCCGAGCGCGAGCAGCCGGTCCAGGGCGTCCGGCCAGCGTGAGGGGATCGCGTCCGGGCCGGCCTGCGGCTCGCCGGACTCCTCCACCAGGTCGCCGCAGAACACGGTCTCGCGGTCGCCCGGCACGAACAGGGCCAGGTCGTGCCCCGTGTGGCCGGGCCCCACGTTGGCCAGGAGCACCTGGCGCCCGCCCAGGTCGAGCGTCCACTCGCCGGACACCAGGTGCCCCGGGGCCACCAGGGCCCCGGTCGCCTCCTGAGCCGCCCGCGCGTCGAGACCGTGCCGCACCGCGTCCGCGCGCATCTCCCGCGCCGCCCGCTCGCCCGCCAGCAGGCGGTCCGAGCCGACCGCCCCGAAGACCTCGGCCCCGGGGAAGGCCGCGGTGCCGAGCACATGGTCGAAATGGGGATGACTGAGTGCGATGTGCGTCACGTCCCGGCCGCCCGTCAGCGCCCGCGCGTCGGCGCGCAGCGCCGCGCCCTCGGCGAGCGAGGCGCCAGTGTCGTACAGCAGCACGCCCAGTTCTCCCACCACCAGGCCCACCGTGGCGTCCCATCCCGGCAACCGCCGCCGGCCCACACCGTCGGCGAGCCGCTCCCATCCCCGCGCCGTCCAGTCGATCTCCGAAGCGTCCATACCGAGACGCTAGCGGTTCGGCCTCCTTGCCAGGAGCGACCGGCCCGGCCGTACACTGGCCGGGGATTCCTGGCACTCGAACAGGGCGAGTGCCAAATGCGGAGCAACCGGAACGACCACAGCTGGAGGTGTGCGCATGCTCAGCGAACGCAGACTCGAGGTGCTCCGCGCCATCGTCCAGGACTATGTCGGCACGGAGGAGCCCGTCGGCTCCAAGGCGCTCACCGAACGCCACAAGCTCGGCGTCTCGCCCGCCACCGTGCGCAACGACATGGCGGTGCTGGAGGAGGAGGGCTACATCGCCCAGCCGCACACCAGCGCCGGGCGCATCCCCACCGACAAGGGCTACCGCCTCTTCGTCGACCGGCTGGCCGGCGTCAAGCCGCTGTCCACCCCGGAGCGGCGCGCCATCCACAACTTCCTGGACGGCGCGGTCGACCTGGACGACGTCGTGGGCCGTACGGTACGGCTGCTCGCGCAGCTCACCCGTCAGGTCGCCGTCGTCCAGTACCCCTCGCTGACCCGTTCGACCGTGCGGCACGTGGAACTGCTCTCGCTGGCCCCGGCCCGCCTGATGCTGGTCCTGATCACGGACACCGGCCGGGTCGAGCAGCGGGTGATCGACTGCCCCGCCCCCTTCGGCGAGACCTCCCTCGCCGACCTGCGGGCCCGGCTCAACAGCCGGGTCGTCGGCCGCCGGTTCGCCGACGTGCCGCAGCTGGTGCAGGACCTCCCGGAGTCCTTCGAGGAGTCGGAGGACCGGGCCACGGTCTCGACCGTGCTCGCCACCCTCCTCGAAACGCTCGTGGAGGAGCAGGAGGAGCGGCTGATGATCGGCGGTACCGCCAATCTCACCCGCTTCGGCCATGACTTCCCCCTGACGATCAGGCCCGTCCTGGAGGCGCTCGAGGAGCAGGTCGTGCTCCTCAAGCTGCTCGGCGAGGCCAAGGAATCGGGCATGACCGTACGTATCGGGCATGAGAACGCCCATGAAGGACTGAACTCCACGTCCGTCGTCTCGGTCGGCTACGGTTCGGGCGGCGAAGCAGTCGCCAAGCTCGGCGTGGTCGGACCGACCCGCATGGACTACCCCGGAACGATGGGAGCGGTACGCGCAGTGGCACGTTACGTCGGACAGATCCTGGCGGAGTCGTAAGTGGCCACGGACTACTACGCCGTACTCGGCGTGCGCCGAGACGCGTCCCAGGACGAGATCAAGAAGGCCTTCCGCCGCCTGGCCCGCGAGCTTCACCCGGACGTGAATCCGGACCCGAAGACGCAGGAGCGGTTCAAGGAGATCAACGCGGCCTACGAGGTCCTCTCGGATCCGCAGAAGAAGCAGGTCTACGACCTGGGCGGCGACCCGCTGTCCTCCTCCGGCGGAGGCGGCGCGGGCGGCTTCGGGGCCGGTGGCTTCGGCAACTTCTCCGACATCATGGACGCGTTCTTCGGCACGGCCTCGCAGCGCGGGCCGCGTTCGCGGACCCGTCGCGGCCAGGACGCCATGATCCGCCTGGAGATCGACCTCAACGAGGCGGCCTTCGGCACCACGAAGGACATCCAGGTCGACACGGCCGTCGTCTGCACCACCTGCTCGGGCGAGGGCGCGGCCCCCGGCACCTCCGCGCAGACCTGTGACATGTGCCGCGGCCGCGGTGAGGTCTCCCAGGTCACCCGGTCCTTCCTCGGCCAGGTCATGACCTCGCGGCCCTGCCCGCAGTGCCAGGGCTTCGGCACCGTCGTCCCGACCCCGTGCCCGGAGTGCGCGGGCGACGGCCGGGTCCGCTCCCGCCGCACGCTCACGGTCAAGATCCCGGCCGGTGTCGACAACGGCACCCGCATCCAGCTCGCGGGCGAGGGCGAGGTCGGCCCCGGCGGCGGCCCCGCCGGTGACCTGTACGTCGAGATCCACGAGACCCCGCACGAGACGTTCCAGCGGCGCGGGGACGACCTGCACTGCACGGTGACGATCCCGATGACGGCGGGCGCGCTCGGCACGAAGGTGCCGCTGCAGACCCTGGACGGGGTGGAGGAGGTCGACATCCGGCCCGGCACGCAGTCCGGCCAGTCGATCCCGCTGCACGGCCGGGGCGTCACGCACCTGCGCGGCAACGGGCGCGGCGACCTCATCGTCCACGTCGAGGTGCAGACGCCGAGCAAGCTCGACGCGGAGCAGGAGCGGCTGCTGCGGGAACTGGCGAAGCTGCGCGGCGAGGAGCGGCCGACCGGCCAGTTCCAGCCGGGCCAGCAGGGGCTGTTCTCCCGGCTGAAGGACGCGTTCAACGGGCGGTGACCCGGACGGTCGAAGGGGCGGCGCGGTGCGCCGCCCCTTTTCCGTACGGTCCGGCTCCTTCGCCGTCCGCTCCGTACGGGTCCGGTTCCTTCGCCGTCCGTGCGCCCGTCCGTACGGTCCGGCGTACCGCGGCGGCGCGCGCCCGCCCGCGCGGCCGGGCGGCACCTCCGGGGCGCCTCGCCCTTTTCCGGTGGGGCGCCCGGGGCATGACACGATGCCGGTATGTCCACCACCGCACTGAACGATCTCTCCCGGTTCCCGATCGTGCAGGCCCCCATGGCGGGTGGCGCCTCCTGTCCCGAGCTCGTCGGGGCCGTCTGCGAAGCCGGGGCACTCGGCTTCCTCGCCGGCGGCTACAAGACCGCCGGCGGGCTCTACCAGGAGATCAAACGGGTCCGCGCGCTGACCTCGCGGCCCTTCGGCGTGAACGTCTTCATGCCGCAGACCGGCCGGCCCGGTGACCCGGCCGCCGTCGGCCTCTACCGGCACCAGCTGGCCGGCGAGGCCACCTGGTACGACACGGCGCTCGGCGACACCGACGACAGCGGCGACGACTTCTACGACGCCAAGCTGGCCATCCTCCTGGAGGACCCGGTCCCCGTCGTCTCCTTCACCTTCGGCTGCCCCGCGCGCGAGACGCTCCAGGCCTTCGCGCGGGCCGGTACGTACACGGTCGTCACCGTCACCTCCGCCGACGAGGCGCTCGCCGCCGAGCGCGCGGGCGCCGACGCCGTCTGCGTCCAGGGCGTCGAGGCGGGCGGACACCAGGGCACGTACCGCGACGACCCGGCCGGCGAGGGCCCGTCCGGCACCGGGCTGCTCACCCTCCTCACCCTGGTCCGCGAGGCCGTCGGGCTGCCGATGGTCGCCGCCGGCGGCATCATGCGCGGCGCGCAGATCGCGGCCGTCCTCGCCGCCGGCGCCGTTGCCGCGCAGCTCGGCACCGCCTTCCTCGTCTGCCCCGAGTCCGGCGCCCACCCGCTGCACAAGCAGGCTCTGACCGACCCGCTGTTCCACCGCACCGAACTCACCCGGGCCTTCTCGGGGCGCCCGGCGCGCGGGCTCGTGAACCGCTTCGTCCGCGAGCACGGGCCGTACGCCCCCGCCGCCTACCCCGAGGTCCACCACCTGACCGCCCCGCTGCGCAAGGCCGCCGCGACCGCGGGGGACGCCCAGGGCATGGCCCTGTGGGCCGGACAGGGTCACCGGCTCGCCCGCGAGCTGCCCGCCGGGGACCTGGTGGAGGTCCTCGCCGCCGAACTCGACACCGCACTCACCGGCCTGGCCGGCGCCCACGTTCCCAGGAGCTCCTCATGACCGCCCCCGTCTTCGTCGTCGACACCCTTCCCGACACCCGGCAGTTCGTCCTGGACGGGCCCGAGGGCCGGCACGCGGTCTCCGTGAAGCGGCTGCGCGCCGGGGAGGGCGTGGTCCTGACGGACGGGCGGGGCCGCTGGGCCGAGGGCCTGGTCCTCGCGGCGGAGGGCAAGGACCGGCTGACCGTGGAGCTCTCGCCGGTGCGCGAGGACCCGGAGGAGGAACCGCGCGTCACCGTCGTCCAGGCCCTGCCCAAGGGCGACCGGGGCGAGCTGGCCGTCGAGACCATGACCGAGACGGGGGTGGACGCGATCGTCCCCTGGGCCGCCTCCCGCTGCATCACCCAGTGGAAGGGCGACCGGGGCGAGAAGGCGCTCGGCAAGTGGCGCTCCACCGCGCGCGAGGCCGGCAAGCAGTCGCGCCGCACCCGCTTCCCCGAGGTGGCGGGACCGATGACCACCAAGCAGGTGGCCGCGCTCCTCGCCGGGGCCGACTTCGCGGGCGTCCTGCACGAGGACCGTGACCACCCGAGCGAGGCGCTCGCCACCGCCGAGCTGCCCGCGAAGGGTTCGATCGTGCTGGTCGTCGGTCCCGAGGGCGGGGTGTCCCCGGAGGAGCTCGCCGTCTTCGAGGCGGCGGGCGCGAAGCCGTACCGGCTGGGCCGCAGCGTGCTGCGCACCTCCACGGCGGGGACGGCGGCCACGGCCCTGGTGCTGGGCAGGACCGGCCGCTGGAGCTGACCACCGACCGGATGGGGGACTTCGGCGGGCCCCGGCCCGCCGACTTGTCATGCAAGTGAACGCTTGCCTATGGTGGAGGCGTGGCCGAAGACGTCTTCAAGGCGCTGGCCGACCCCACCCGCCGGCGCATCCTCGACGAGCTGGCGGACCGGGACGGCCAGTCCCTGTTCGAAATATGCGCCCGGCTCTCGACCCGGCACGGCCTCGGCCTGTCCCGGCAGGCGATCAGCCAGCACCTCGCCGTCCTGGAAGCCGCGGACCTCATCCGCACCCGGCGCGAGGGCCGCTACAAGTTCCACGACCTGAACACCGCACCGCTCGAGCGCATCGTGACCCGATGGCTCAGGCCCGACGCGCCGGAGAACACCCCATGAGGATCCACCTGACCAGCGTTTTCGTCGACGACCAGGACAAGGCCCTGCGGTTCTACACCGACGTCCTCGGCTTCGTGAAGAAGCACGAGGTGCCGCTCGGCGAGCACCGCTGGCTGACCGTCGTCTCGCCCGAGGACCCCGGCGGCACCGAACTGGTCCTGGAGCCGGACGCGCACCCCGCCGTGAAGCCGTACCAGACGGCGCTCGCCGAGGACGGCATCCCGGTGACCTCCTTCGCCGTGGACGACGTACGGGCCGAGTTCGAGCGGCTGCGCGCGCTCGGCGTCCACTTCACCCAGGAGCCCACGGAGATGGGCCCGGTCACCACGGCCGTCCTCGACGACACCTGCGGCAACCTGATCCAGATCGCCCAGTACGCGTAGCCGCGCGGGCCCCGGCCGCCTCAGCCCCTCCCGGCCTCCGTCAGGGCGTCGAACAGCGGCCAGCCGTCCACCTCGCGCGCGCCGTGCGCGACGGGGAGGAGACCGTGCGCGGCGGCCAGGTCCAGGAAGCGGCGCACCACGCCCGGCTCGTGCAGGTTGAGGTGACCGCCGTGGGCGGCGGCCACCTCGCCGACGCCCATGGGGAAACCGGCCACGATCCGGCCGGGGCCGCCCCGGAAGACCAGCCGCAGCGCGCTGTGCCGGGCCTCCACCCGGCGCAGGGTCAGATACGTCCGGCAACCCGGGTGCGTGTGGCCGACGTTCCACAGCCAGACCTGGCCGCCGACCGTCAGCCGGCGCGGTGCGCGTGTCCGTCCCATCCGCCGCAGCCTACGCGGCGCCCCACCCGGTGGACGGGCTCCCGGGCGCCTTTTCTAGGCTGACCCGCATGGCCGACGAGTCCCCCCTGATCCGCAGTCTCCGCGCCGCCGTCGCCGCCGCGCCCGGCGACGTCCCCCTGCGTCTCCATTTCGCCGGACTCCTCCTCGCCGAGGGGCGGAACGACGAGGCCGTCGCGGAGGCGGCCGTGGCCCTCCAGCACGCGCCCGGAGACGCGGACGCCCGCGCCCTGATGATCCGGGCGATGGGCATGCCCCCGGCCCCGCCGACACCTCCCGCACCCCCGGCCCCCGCGCCGCCCGCCCCCGAGACCCCGGCCCCCGCCCCCGTACCGCCGAGGAACGATCGGAACGAGCGGAACGAGACGGAACCCCCCGCCCCCGCGCCGCCCGAGGAGCCGCCCGCCTTCGACTGGGCCGCCGCCGAGCAGCAGGTCCAGGACCTGGTGGGCCCGCGCTTCCTGGAGGACCCGCAGGCCGCCGACGGCGACGGCACCGCCGGGGACGCCGCCGCCTGGGACGTCGACGCGCCCGGCGCCGTACGCCTCGCCGACGTCGGCGGCATGAGCGAGGTCAAGGAGCGCCTGGAGGCCGCCTTCCTCGCCCCCATGCGCAACCCCGAACTCCGCCGCCTCTACGGCAAGTCGCTCCGCGGCGGCCTCCTCCTCTACGGCCCGCCCGGCTGCGGCAAGACCTTCATCGCCCGCGCGGTCGCCGGCGAACTCGGCGCCAACTTCCTCACCGTCTCGCTCTCCGACGTCCTCGACATGTGGATCGGCGCCTCCGAGAAGAACATCCACGACATCTTCGAGACCGCCCGCCGCCAGGCGCCCTGCGTCGTCTTCCTCGACGAGCTCGACGCGCTCGGCGCCAAGCGCTCCCGCACCCACCACAGCGGACTGCGCAACGTCGTCAACCAGCTCCTCACCGAGCTCGACGGCATCGCGAGCGGCGCCGGCAACGAGGGGGTCTTCGTGCTGGCCGCCACCAACGTGCCGTGGGACGTGGACATCGCGCTGCGCCGGCCCGGCCGCCTCGACCGCACCCTGCTGGTGCTGCCGCCGGACGCCGCCGCCCGCGAGGCGATCCTCCGCTACCACCTGCGCGAGCGCCCGATCGAATCCGTCGACCTCGGCAAACTCGTCAAGGTCACCGAGGACTTCTCCGGTGCCGACCTCGCCCACGTCTGCGAGACGGCCGCCGAGGCCGCGCTCCTCGACTCCGCCCGCACCGGCTCCGTACGGCTCATCACCACCAAGGACCTGCTGGCCGCCGCCAAGCAGCTCCGCCCGTCCACGGAACCGTGGTTCGCCGCGGCCAAGAACGTCGCCATGTTCGCCAACGAGGGCGGTCTCTACGACGACCTGCTCGCCTACCTCAAGCGGAAGCGCAAGCTGTGACCACGCCCGGCACCCCCCACGCCCCCGGCGCGCCCACCGCCCTCGACCGCGCCGAGGCGCTGTACGAGGCGGGGCGGTTCGCGCAGGCCGGCGCCCTCGCCGCCCAGCACCTCGCCTCCGACCCGGAGGACGCCGAGGCCCTCGTCCTGCTCGCCCGCTGCCACCACCGGGCCGAGGAGCACCCCGCCGCCCTGACCGCCGTCGACCGGGCGCTCGCCGTCCGGCCGGAGCTGCTCATGGGCTGGCTGATGCGGACCCAGATCCTGCTCGCCCTCCGGCGGTACGCGGAGGCCGAGGCCGCCGCCCAGCAGGCGGTGGCGCTCGCCCCGCAGTACTGGGGCAGCCACTACGCGCTCGGCACCGCCCTCGCCGAGACCGGCGAACGCACCCGTGACCGGGCCCGGCTCGCCACCGCCTACGAGGCGGCGCGGGCGGCGGTCACCCTCGCCCCCGAGGAGGACGCGGCCCACTTCCTGGTGGGCCTGACCGCCCAGCGCCGGGGCGACCACGCCACCGCGCAGCGCGCGTACGAGACGGCCCTGCGGCTCAACCCGCAGAGCAGCGAGGCGCACAACAACCTGTCGCTGCTGCGGCTGCGGCGCCGCTGGTTCCGGCGCGGGGCCTGGACGCAGGCCGCGGAGGGCTTCGTCGCCTCCGCCGCGCTCGACCTCCAGGACCGCAAGGCCCGCTACAACCTGGAGGCGATGGCCTGGAACACCGTCGCCGGCGCCCGCTGGGTCGCCCTCGCCGGCTTCGTCGCCGCCGCGATCGGCTCGGCCCCGCTCCGTACCGGTTCCACCGGCGCCGAGGCGGTCGTGCCCTTCCTCGTCGGCGCCGCCGTGCTCGCCGGCGCCTGGGGCGGCTGGTTCCTGTGGATGGCGCGCCGGGTGCCGCCCCGGCTGCGGCGCCCCCTGCTGCTCGTGGCCCGCGCGTGCCCGCCGGTCCTCGCCATGGCCGGGGCGGTGGGGCTGCTCGGTCTGTACTCGGTGCTCACCATGGCCCTGTGGACCTTCGACGCCGGGGTCGTGGGGGCGCTCGGGACGCCGCTGTTCTGGGCCGTCGTCCTCACCTACTGGGTGAGCCGGGCGCGTCTGAACCGGCGCGCGCCCCGGGACTGACCCGCTCCCGCGCCCGTCACCCGGGCCGGACCGGCCGCGCACGCCCCGCGGGCCGGTGCCGGATAGCATGCCCGGGTACCGATCCACGACGGCGAGGAGGCCCGGGCCATGGCCGGAGAGCCGCAGAGCGACTGCCTGTTCTGCAAGATCGCACAGGGGGAGGTGCCCGCGACGATCGTGCGCGAGACGGAGACCACCGTCGCCTTCCGCGACATCAACCCGCAGGCGCCCACGCACGTGCTCGTCATCCCGCGCCTCCACCACCCGGACGCCGCCTCGCTGGCCGCCGCCGCGCCCGGCGTCGCCGCCGACGTGCTGCGCGAGGCGGGCGAGGTCGCCGCCCAGGAGAAGATCCAGGACGGCGGCTACCGCATCGTCTTCAACACCGGCACCGGAGCGGGCCAGACCGTCTTCCACGCCCACGCGCACGTCCTCGGCGGACGCGGCCTCAACTGGCCCCCCGGATAGGCCACAGCTCCGTGTCCGTACGCGAACTGGTCGTCCTCGGCACCGCCAGCCAGGTCCCCACCCGGCACCGCAACCACAACGGCTACGTGCTGCGCTGGGACGGCCAGGGCATCCTCTTCGACCCCGGTGAGGGCACCCAGCGGCAGATGCTGCGCGCCGGGGTGGCCGCCCACGACCTGCACCGGATCTGCGTCACGCACTTCCACGGCGACCACTCCCTCGGCCTCGCCGGCGTCATCCAGCGGATCAACCTCGACCAGGTCCCGCACCCCGTCACCGCCCACTACCCGGCGAGCGGGCAGCGCTTCTTCGACCGGCTGCGGTACGCCACCGCCTACCGCGAGACCGTCGACCTCACCGAGGCGCCGGTCACCGCCGACGGCCCGCTCGCCGTCACCCCCGACTTCACGCTCGAGGCCCGCCGGCTCTCCCACCCCGTGGAGTCCTACGGCTACCGGCTCGTCGAGCCCGACGGCCGCCGCCTGCTGCCCGAGAGACTGGCCGCCCACGGCATCAAGGGACCCGACGTGGGCCGGCTCCAGCGCGAGGGCGTCCTCGGCGGGGTCGCCCTCGACGCGGTGAGCGAGGTACGGCGCGGGCAGCGCTTCGCCTTCGTCATGGACACCCGGCTCTGCGACGGCGTCCACGCCCTCGCCGAAGGCGCCGACATGCTCGTCATCGAGTCCACGTTCCTCGGCGAGGACGTCCGGCTCGCCACCGACCACGGACACCTGACGGCCGGTCAGGCCGCGGCCGTCGCCCGGGACGCGGGCGTACGGCACCTCGTCCTCACCCACTTCTCGCAGCGCTACTCCGATCCCGCCGCCTTCGAACGGCAGGCGCGGGCGGCGGGGTTCGACGGCGAGCTGAGCATTGCCCAGGACCTCACGCGGGTCCCCGTACCGAAGAGATAGAACCCCCATGCCTGTACCCAAGGCCGAACTGCACCTGCACATCGAAGGGACCCTCGAACCCGAGCTCGCCTTCGCGCTCGCCGCCCGCAACGGCGTGACCCTGCCGTACGCGGACACCGAGGCGCTCCGCGAGGCCTACCGCTTCGAGGACCTGCAGTCGTTCCTGGACCTGTACTACGCCCTCATGGCGGTCCTGCGCACGGCCCGGGACTTCACCGACCTCGCCGACGCCTACCTGGAGCGGGCCGCCGCCCAGGGCGTGCGGCACGCCGAGATCTTCTTCGACCCGCAGGCCCACACCGCCCGGGGCGTGCCCTTCGGCACCGTCGTCGAGGGCCTGACCGCCTCGCTCGACCGGGCCGAGGAGCGGTACGGCGTCTCCACCCGCCTCATCATGTGCTTCCTGCGCGACGAGTCCGCCGAGTCCGCGATGGCCACCCTGGAGGAGGCGAAGCCGTACCTGGACCGGATCACCGGCATCGGCCTGGACTCGGCGGAGGCCGGCCACCCGCCGTCGAAGTTCCGCGCGGTGTACGAGGAGGCGGCCCGGCTCGGCCTGCGCCGGGTGGCCCACGCGGGTGAGGAGGGTCCGGCCGCCTACGTGGCGGAGGCCCTCGACGTCCTCGGCGTGGAACGCGTCGACCACGGGCTGCGCTGCATGGAGGACCCGGAGCTCGTCGCCCGGCTGGCGCGCGAGCGCGTCCCGCTCACCCTCTGCCCGCTGTCGAACGTACGGCTCCGCGTCGTCGACACCCTCGCGGACCACCCGCTGCCCGCCATGATGGAGGCGGGCCTGCTGGTGACGGTGAACTCCGACGACCCCGCCTACTTCGGCGGCTACGCGGGCGACAACTACGACGGCGTGCGCGACGCCCTCGGCCTCACGGCGGAGCAGCTGCGGCAGCTCGCCCGTAACTCCTTCGAGGCGTCCTTCCTGGAGGACGACGAGCCGCGCCGGGAGCGCTGCCTCGCCGAGGTGGAGGCCTACGCCTTCCCGGCCGGCACACCGGGGGAGTGACGGGCGTGGAACCGGTCTGGCGCGTCGTCCTGGTCCTCGGCAGCCTCACCGCGCTCAGCGTCCTGGCCTTCCTGGCCTCTCTCCTCGCCCCACGCCTCCGCCGCCCCCGGCCGCCGGCCACCCGGCGCGGGGCCTGAGGGCCGGGGTCGCCGTTCGGGCCCCGGCTCCCCCCGGTCCGACGGCGCGGGACCTGAGGGACACCCCCAGGGCCCCCCGCTACCCCCGGTCCGACGGCCGCGCGAGCCCGAAGGCCGATCGCGCGCGGCGGCGTGCCGGGACCGGGATCGGGGTGACGTCCTGTTCCGGGGCGCCCATCTGGGGGACCAGCGCCGTCGTCGCGGACGCCGAGCCCGCGAGGACGGCGGCGGGGGCGCCGCCGCGGCGCCGGACCGAGCCGGGGACGAGGGGACGGCCGGAGGCGTGCAGGGCCACCGCCGTCATCGGGCCCGCCACGGCGAGCAGCAGTCCGCACAGGACCGCGCCCATGCCCGGATAGCCGGCGGCCTCCGAGAGGACGCTGCCGGTCACCGGGCCGCAGGCCACGCCCAGCGAGGACGCCGAGCCGACCAGGACCGCCCACCGGCCGCGCGGGTCCAGGGAGGCGGCCAGACCGAGCAGGTACGACAGGACCACCGGATAGACGGCGTTCCACAGGATCTCGCCGGCCGCGAAGGCGGCCAGGTTCCCGGCCGCCGAGCTGAGCAGCACACAGCCCGCGATCAGGACCGTGCCCGCCCCGATCGGCACCGCCCGGCCCAGCCGCGCGCCGAGCGCCCCCGCCGCCGCGACCCCGGCGAGCCCCGCGCCGAGCGCCGCCGCGAAGACCGCGCCGACGGTGACCTCGGAGAGCCCGGCCTGGGTGACCCCGATCCGGCCGCTCACCCCCCACAGCGCGTTCTGCGCCATCGACCAGCACAGGATGCCGCCTGCCAGGACGGCCCCGGCCCGCCGGTACGGCAGCGGCCCCGCCGCTCCCCCCGGGACGCCGCGCGACTCCGCCCGGCCGCCCGCCACCGGCCCCGGCAGCCGCCCCGTCACCGTCCACACCAGCGCCGCCGCGCCCGCCAGCGCGAGCAGCGGCAGCCGGTGTCCACCGCCCAGGTGCGGCAGGGTGAGGTACAGGGCCCCGGCCGTGGCCGAGACGGTGAGCAGGCCCAGCGCCGACGCCCGGTGCGGATCCCGCTGCCCGGCGATCCCCGAGGCCGCGACCGCCGTCGCCGTACCCGAGCCGCAGCCGCCGAGGACGGTGCCCGCGATCACCAGCGGCACCGCGCCGCTCACGGCGGCGGAGCCGTACCCGGCCACCATGGCGAGGAGGCCGGCGCGGGCCGCCCGGCGCGGCCCGATCCGGTCCACCCGGGCGGCGAGCGCGAAGCCCGCAGCGGCGGAGCCGAGGAGCAGGGCGGAGCCGGCCAGACCCGCCTGCGACGGGCCGAGACCGAGCCCGGCGGAGAACCGGCCGACGACGGTCGGCAGCAGGTACGGGGCGAGATAACCGGCGGTGAAGAGGGCGACGAGGGCGACGAGGGCCCCCGGGTCGCGCGGCCGCGCAGACATGGGCGTTCCCGGAAACGAGCAGGAGGGAAAAGGGGAGGAGCGCCCGGTGGTGCACGTGGGTGCGCGGGACATGTGTATCAACCGCGGCCGTGCCCGGAGAAGGCGGTACGCCCCGGCACGGCCTGTGATCCGTGACACCTTCGGTTTGGGCCCCGTGGGCCCGGGTAGCCGAGGTGACCCACCCCGTGCCGTCCCGGCCCGCCCGGCGCCCCCGTCGGGCAGACTGGACGGGTCCGCACCGCGACCGGGGAGCCTGCCGTGACCACCTCCAGGGGAGAGCAGCCGCACCACGACACCGACGTCGACCCGTTGGTGTGTCTGAGGGAGCCCACCGACCCGGCCTGCGACGTCTTCCTGACCGGCACGGTCTTCCTGGACATCATCTTCACCGGCCTCGACAGCGCCCCCGTGCGCGGCACCGAGTCCTGGGCCCGGGGCATGGGTTCCAGCCCCGGCGGCGTCGCCAACATGGCCACCGCCCTCGCCCGCCTCGGCCTGCGCACCTCCCTCGCCGCCGCCTTCGGCGACGACCACTACGGCGAGTACTGCTGGGACGCCCTGGAGCAGGGCGAGGGCATCGACCTGTCGCTGTCCCGGACGGTCCCCGGCTGGCACTCCCCGGTGACCGTCTCCATGGCCTACGAGGGCGAGCGGACGATGGTCTCCCACGGCCACGAGGCCCCGCTGGACGACGCCGTGCCCGCCTCCCCGCCGTACGCCCGCGCCGCCGTCGCCTCCCTGGTCCCGGGCCGTTCCGAGGAGTGGGTGGAGCGGGCGGCCCGCTCCGGGGCCAAGGTCTTCGCCGACGTCGGCTGGGACGACACCGGCCGCTGGGACCTGGCGGGCCTGACCGACCTGGAGCACTGCGAGGCCTTCCTGCCGAACGCCGAGGAGGCCATGCGCTACACCCGCACCGACTGCCCGCGCGCCGCCGCCCGCGCCCTCGCCGACAAGGTCCGCTACGCCGTCGTCACCCTCGGCGCCGAGGGCGCCTACGCCGTCGACGGCGCCACCGGGGAGACCGCCGAGGTGCCCGCGATCCAGGTCAGGGCGCTCGATCCGACCGGGGCCGGGGACGTCTTCGTCGCCGGGTTCGTCACCGGCACCCTCGCCGACTGGCCGCTCGCCGACCGGCTCGCCTTCGCGGGCCTGACCGCCGCCCTCTCGGTCCAGGAGTTCGGCGGCTCCCTGTCCGCCCCCACCTGGGGCGAGATCGCCGCCTGGTGGCAGCACGTCCAGGGGCACGCCCGGCAGAACCCGGCCGCGCTGCGCGCCCGGTACGCCTTCCTGGAGCGGCTCCTGCCCGCGCCGGCCCGCCCGTGGCCGCTGCGCCGGGCGGTGCCGACCATCGGTTTCCGCGCGGCCGCTTCGTAAACCGCTTCGGGCTTGTCCCCGTCAAGTCGTAGGCTTGGTGACCGAGAGGTTGTCGAGCAGCGAGAACCCCGCAACGGGAGGTATGCGCAGGCCCCAGTGCCGGCCCATGACTCACACACCCACAGCCCACAACGGAGCGCCCCAGGACGGGGCGCCGGGACAGGCCCGTGCCCACTTCGCCGTCCCCGCCAAGCATCCGATGGTGACCGTCCTCGGCTCCGGCGACGCGCTGCTGCGCGTCATCGAGAAGGCCTTCCCCGGCGCGGACATCCACGTCCGGGGCAACCAGGTCAGCGCGGTCGGGGACGCCGCGGAAGTCGCCCTGATCCAGCGCCTGTTCGACGAGATGATGCTGGTGCTCCGCACCGGACAGCCGATGACGGAGGACGCAGTGGAACGCTCGATCGCCATGCTCAGGGCGAGCGGGAACGGCACGCCGGAGAGCGGCCAGGAGACCCCGGCCGAGGTGCTCACGCAGAACATCCTCTCCAGCCGCGGGCGGACCATCCGTCCCAAGACGCTGAACCAGAAGCGGTACGTCGACGCGATCGACCAGCACACGATCGTCTTCGGCATCGGCCCCGCCGGTACCGGCAAGACGTACCTCGCCATGGCCAAGGCGGTCCAGGCCCTGCAGTCCAAGCAGGTCACCCGGATCATCCTGACCCGCCCCGCCGTCGAGGCCGGCGAGCGCCTGGGCTTCCTGCCGGGCACGCTCTACGAGAAGATCGACCCGTACCTGCGCCCGCTCTACGACGCCCTGCACGACATGCTCGACCCCGACTCCATCCCCAAGCTGATGGCGAGCGGGACGATCGAGGTCGCGCCGCTGGCGTACATGCGCGGCCGCACGCTCAACGACGCGTTCATCATCCTGGACGAGGCGCAGAACACGAACCCCGAGCAGATGAAGATGTTCCTCACCCGCCTCGGCTTCGACTCGAAGATCGTCATCACCGGTGACGTGACCCAGATCGACCTGCCGAACGGGACCAAGAGCGGCCTGCGCCAGGTCCAGGACATCCTCGAAGGCCTCGACGACGTGCACTTCTCCCGCCTCACGTCGCACGATGTCGTCCGGCACCGGCTCGTCGGCCGTATCGTCGACGCGTACGAGCAGTACGACAGCCGTAACGGCCGCAACGGGAAGTAGAACGCAGAGCACATGGCGATCGACGTCAACAACGAGTCCGGCACCGAGGTCGACGAGCAGGCGATCCTCGACATCGCCCGCTACGCGCTCGCGCGCATGCGCATCCACCCGCTCTCCGAACTCTCGGTGATCGTGGTGGACGAGGCGGCGATGGAGCAGCTCCACATCCAGTGGATGGACCTGCCCGGACCCACGGACGTCATGTCCTTCCCGATGGACGAGCTGCGCCCGCCGTCCCGGGACGACGACGCCGCCGAGCCCCCGCAGGGGCTCCTGGGCGACATCGTGCTCTGCCCCGAGGTGGCCAAGCGGCAGGGCGAGGAGGCCCCGACGCGGCACTCCATGGACGAGGAGCTCCAGCTGCTCACCGTCCACGGGGTGCTGCACCTCCTCGGCTACGACCACGAGGAGCCCGACGAGAAGGCCGAGATGTTCGGCCTCCAGGCGGCCATCGTGGACGGCTGGCGCGCGGAGAAGGGCCTGACCGGCCCCTCCCCGGCGCCGACCGTCTCCTGACCCCGCCGCAGCATGAGCGCATCGCTGATCTTCGGTGCCGTCGCGCTGGTCGTCGTGGCCTGGCTGGCCGCGTGCGCGGAGGCCGGTCTCGCCCGCGTCTCCAGCTTCCGCGCCGCCGAGGCCCTGCGGTCCGGCCGGCGCGGGGCCGCGAAGCTGGCCCAGGTCGCCTCCGACCCCACCCGCTACCTCAACATGGCGCTGCTCGTCCGGGTCGCCTGCGAGACGGCGGCCGGCGTCCTCGTCACGTACGCCTGCCTGACGGAGTTCCCCGAGACCTGGGAGGCGCTGACCGTCGCCATCGCGGTGATGGTCCTCGTCAGTTACGTCGCCGTCGGGGTCTCCCCCCGGACCATCGGCCGCCAGCACCCGCTGAACACGGCGACGGCCGCCGCCTACGTGCTGCTGCCGCTCGCCCGCGTCATGGGGCCCGTGCCGCAGCTCCTCATCCTCATCGGCAACGCGCTGACCCCGGGCAAGGGCTTCCGCAAGGGCCCCTTCGCCTCCGAGGCCGAGCTGCGGGCCCTGGTCGACCTGGCCGAGCAGGAGTCGCTCATCGAGGACGAGGAGCGCCGCATGGTGCACTCCGTCTTCGAGCTCGGCGACACCCTGGTCCGCGAGGTGATGGTGCCGCGCACGGACCTGATCTGCATCGAGCGGTACAAGACCGTCCGGCAGGCCCTCACCCTCGCGCTGCGCTCGGGCTTCTCCCGCATCCCGGTGACCGGCGAGAACGAGGACGACATCGTCGGCATCGTGTATCTGAAGGACCTGGTCCGCAAGACGCACATCAACCGGGACGCCGAGGCGGACCTGGTGTCGACGGCGATGCGCCCGGCGGCCTTCGTCCCCGACACCAAGAACGCGGGCGACCTGCTGCGCGAGATGCAGCAGGAGCGCAACCACGTCGCCGTCGTCATCGACGAGTACGGCGGCACCGCGGGCATCGTCACCATCGAGGACATCCTGGAGGAGATCGTCGGCGAGATCACCGACGAGTACGACCGGGAGCTGCCGCCCGTCCAGGAGCTCGACGCGGGGCGGTACCGGGTCACGGCCCGCCTGGACATCGGGGACCTGGGCGAGCTGTACGGCCTCGGCCCGGACGAGTACGACGACGAGGACGTGGAGACGGTCGGCGGACTGCTCGCCAAGGCGCTCGGCCGGGTGCCGATCGCCGGTGCGAAGGCGGTCGTGGACCTCCCGGACGGGCGGGCCCTGCGGCTCACCGCCGAGTCCCCGGCCGGCCGCCGCAACAAGATCGTCACCGTGCTCGTGGAGCCCGTGGAACCGGCGGAGGCCCCGGAGTGACCCCCGACCGGCTGCGGGCCCTCTGCCTGGAGTTCAACGGCGCCTCCGAGGAGTTCCCCTTCGGCCCGGACGTCTCCGTCTTCAAGGTGGCCGGGAAGCTGTTCGCCCTGTCCTGGCTGGACGCCGAGCCGCTCCGGGTCAACCTCAAGTGCGATCCCGACGAGGCCGTACGGCTCCGGGCCGAGCACCCGGCGATCGCCCCCGGCTACCACATGAACAAGCGGCACTGGAACACCGTGACCGTGGGGGAGCTCCCGGAGCGGATGGTCCGGGAGCTGGTCGAGGACTCGTACGACCTGGTGGTGGCCGGTCTGCCGAAGGCGGTACGGCTCCGGCTCGACCGGCCCTGACGGGCCGGGCGGCGGGACCGGACCGCCGCTCGCGTCACGCCCGGCGGCGCAGCCCCAGGGCCACCAGCGCCGCCGTCGCGAGGACCAGGCCCGCGTCGAGGACGAGGACCGTGCGGACGCCGCCGAACAGGTCCGGGCCCGTCGTGGCGAGCACGCCGAGCAGCGGGATGCCGACGGTGATGCCGACCTGCTGGGTCGTCGTCACCAGGCCCGTCACCAGCCCCTGCTCCCCGTCGGGGACGCCGGACGTGGCCGTGAGCCCGTACGCGATGATCGCGGCCAGGTGGCACATCGACGCCACCGAGACGGCGACCGTGGCGAGCACCGCGCCGGAGGTGGGGCCGATGCCGAGGAGCGCCGCCGTGCACAGGCCCTGCCCGGCGAGGCCGAGGACCAGGGTGCGGCGGGCGCCGAGGCGGCCGATCACCCGGGGCGCGAGCGTCCCCGCGAGGACCGACAGCACGCCCTGCACGCCGAAGACCAGACCGGTGGCGAAGGAGGACAGCCCCAGCGTCTCCTGGAGGTACAGCGTCAGGACGAAGACGACGGTCGACATCATCGAGAAGGTCACCAGGCCGCCGAGGTTGCCGAAGGCGACCGTGCGCCGCCGCAGCATCGTCAGCGACACCAGCGGCGCCGCGTGCCGCGACTCGACCAGAACGAACGCCCCGAGCAGCACCACGCCCGCCACCAGCGTCAGCAGGACGTCGGTCCCGCCGAATCCGCGCTCGGCCGCCGTGGACAGGGCGTAGATCAGCGCCAGCAGACCGCCGGTGACGGTCACCGCCCCCGGCACGTCGAGCCGGGGCCGCTCCGGCGTCCGGGACTCGGGCAGCAGGCCCGGCGCGAGCGGCAGCACGACCAGGGTGAACAGGGCGAGCAGGCCCATCGTGGAACGCCAGCCGAGGGTGTCGGTCATGACCCCGCCGAGGAGCATGCCGCAGGTGAACCCCAGCGAGAGCAGGGTGCCGGAGATGCCCAGCGCCCGGTCGCGCTGCGGCCCCTCGGGGAAGGTGGTGGTGAGCAGCGACATGCCGGTGGGCACGATCGCCGCCGCGCCGAGCCCCTGGAGCGCGCGACCGGTGAGGAAGGACGCCGGGTCCCAGGCGAAGGTGGCCAGCAGCGAGGCCGCGCCGAAGACGGCGAGCCCGGTGAGGAACAGCTTCTTGCGCCCGTACAGGTCGCCGAGCCGGCCGGAGATCAGCAGGAAGCCGCCCGACGGCAGGGCGAAGGCGGTCACCGCCCACTGGAGCGCCGAGTGGTCGAGGCCGAGGTCGGCGCCGAGCGCGGGCAGCGCGACGTTCAGGACGGAGAAGTCCAGCGCCACCATGAACTGGGCGGCGCACAGCACGAAGAGGATGAGCCGGGGGCGGCCGGTGAGGGCCGGGACCGGGGCGGGAGCGGAGGCCGCCGGCCGGGAGGTCTCGGGCGCCCCGGGTGTCGTTCCGGGAGATTCAGGGGTCTCGGGGGGAGAGGACAGGGTGGTCATGGCCCCACCCTCGGCGCGGGCGGCCCGGCGTGGGGAGCGGGAACTTATCCTGTTGGTCGCACCACCAGGCAGCCAGGGGGAGGAAGCACACGTGGCCACGGCTCTCGAGAGCACCACCGCCAAGGCGCACCGGCTCGCCGAACTGCGGGAGTTCCTCCGGAGCCGGCGGGCCCGGGTGAGCCCCGCCGAGGCCGGCCTGCCGGAGGGCGGCGCCCGGCGCCGTACCCCGGGCCTGCGCCGCGAGGAGGTCGCCGTCCTGGCCGGGGTCGGGGTGTCCTGGTACCAGTGGCTGGAGCAGGGACGGGACATCACCGTCTCCCCGCAGGTGCTCGACTCGGTGGCCCGGGTGCTGCGGCTCGGCCCGGCCGAGCGGCGCCACCTGTACGTCCTGGCGGGGCTCAACCCGCCGGCCGCCGAAGTGGACCCGGCGGCACGGGACATGTGCCAGGGCCTGCGGCGGCTGATCGAGGCGTGGATGCCGTTCCCCGCGCACATCATGGACGCCTACTGGAACACCGTCCTGTACAACGAATCGGCCTCGATCGTGCTCGGCATGCGGCCCGAGATCGTCCAGAACTGCCTGATCTCCTTCTTCACCGACACCCTCTACCGGTCCCGCTCGGCCGACTGGGAGGAACTCGCCCCGAAGGTCGTCGCCCAGTTCCGGGCGGCCTGCTCCGAGCACCCGGACGACGAGGGCTTCCGCGCGGTGGTGGAGCAGGCCAAGGCGGCGAGCGAGGAGTTCACCCGGCTCTGGGAGCGGCAGGACGTCATGCCGGGCGGCCTCAACCGCAAGGTCCTCGCACATCCGCTGGTGGGCCCGCTCCACATGGAGGCCACGCAGCTGCGGGTGCCGGCCCGGCCCGATCTGGTGGTGGTGCTGCACACACCGCTGCCCGAGGTGGACACGGCCGCCAAGCTGGAGTGGCTGGTCTCCCCGGAGGGCCGGCGCGGCGCGATGTACCCGGTCGCGGGCTGAGCCGGGACACGGTACCGGCCGGCCCGGGGCGGGGGTGCGTGGTCCGGGGACGCCGGCGGAGCCGTATATCCTCCTCGCCGGTCGGCCTCCGCGTGCGGGCGTCCCGGCCTTCCGCTCATCTCCCCACCCTCAAGAGGCAGTTCTCATCATGCGCACTCGCATCCGCCGCGGCCTGACCGTGGTCCTCGCCGTCTCGGCGCTCTCGCTGACCGCCGCCTGTGGCGGCTCCGCCGACGAGTCCGGCAAGGGCTCCGGCGACAAGGCCGCCCCCTCCGCGACTCCCGCCACCCCCCTGACCGCCGCTCAGATGAAGGCCGGCGCCCTCCAGCTCAAGGACCTGCCCGCGGGCTGGAAGGTGAGCGCCGCGGAGGACGACAAGACGGTCTACAAGGCCGACAAGCCGGAGTGCGCGCCCGTCGCGACCCTCCTGGCGGACGAGGTCGCCGGTGCCACCACGGGCGCCGACGTGGACTACGAGCGCGGCAACTCCGAGTCGCTGCTGAGCCAGCAGGTCATGACCTTCCCCGGCACCGGCGCCGCCGACTACGTCACCTCCCTCGGCACCGCGCTCGGCAGCTGCAAGGGCTTCACCGCCGAGATGGAGGGCGTGAAGATGAACATCGCCCTGGAGAAGCTCACCGCCCCGCAGGGCGCCGAGAAGGCGGAGGCCTTCCGGCTGAAGATGAACATCGCCTCCCTCGGCGTGGACCTGGAGTCCAACATGCTGGTCGCCTCGCAGGGCACCGGCCTGACCCGCTTCGCCCACGTGCCCGCCGACGCCTCCGGCCACAAGGACTTCGACGGCTTCGCCAAGCTGGCCGTCACCACCTTCGTCAAGGGCGCCACGAGCTGACCCCGTGCCCCGACCTATGCTCGGGGCATGACACTCAGCAAGGAGCACGGCGACCTCGGCGCCGAGGACCTGAAGATCATCACCCTCGCCCGCAGCGCCCGCGCCCGCAACGGCGTGGCCGAGGGTGCGGCGGTACGGGACGAGACCGGCCGCACGTACGTGGCGGGCACCGTCGAGCTGGAGTCGCTCAGGCTGAGCGCGCTGCAGACCGCGGTCGCGATGGCCGTCGCCAGCGGCGCCGAGTCGCTGGAGGCGGCGGCCGTGGTGTCGGCCGCCGAGGCCGCCTCGGACGCGGACCGCGCGGCCGTCCGGGACCTCGGTGGCCCCGAGACCCCGGTGTTCCTCGCGGGTCCGGACGGGCAGCTGCGCGCGGCGGTCACCGCCGGCTGAGCGGGACCGGGACGGGCACGGCGGGGGCGACCGCACGGCTCCGCGCCGGCCCTCGCCGCCCTCCGGATGGGGCCGCGCGGGCCCGCCCCGGCGCACCGGGTACGTGAGGGGGGCGCTCATCGGGGAGAATGGCCCCCATGAGCGCTCGCAACCAAGAAACCGAAGCCGTCCACCGGGCCGGCTTCGCCTGCTTCGTCGGCCGCCCCAACGCGGGCAAGTCCACCCTCACGAACGCTCTGGTCGGCCAGAAGGTGGCCATCACCTCGAACCGGCCGCAGACCACCCGGCACACCGTCCGCGGCATCGTGCACCGCGAGGACGCGCAGCTGATCCTGGTCGACACCCCCGGCCTCCACAAGCCGCGGACCCTCCTCGGCGAGCGTCTCAACGACGTCGTCCGCACCACCTGGGCCGAGGTCGACGTGATCGGCTTCTGCCTGCCCGCCGACCAGAAGCTCGGCCCCGGCGACCGCTTCATCGCCAAGGAGCTCGCGGAGATCCGGAAGACCCCCAAGGTCGCCATCGTCACCAAGACCGACCTGGTCGACTCCAAGACGCTCGCCGAACAGCTCATCGCCATCGACCAGCTCGGCAGGGAGCTGGGCATCGAGTGGGCCCAGATCGTGCCGGTCTCGGCCGTCGGCAACAAGCAGGTCCAGCTCGTCGCCGACCTGCTCATCCCGCTCCTGCCCGAGTCCCCGCCGCTCTACCCGGAGGGCGACCTCACCGACGAGCCGGAGCAGGTCATGGTCGCGGAGCTGATCCGCGAGGCCGCGCTCGAAGGCGTACGGGACGAACTGCCGCACTCGATCGCGGTGGTGGTCGAGGAGATGATCCCGCGCGAGAACCGCCCGGCGGACAAGCCCCTGCTCGACATCCACGCCAACGTGTACATCGAGCGCCCCAGCCAGAAGGGCATCATCATCGGCCCCAAGGGCAGCCGCCTGAAGGAGGTCGGGATGAAGTCCCGCAAGCACATCGAGGCACTGCTCGGCACCCCGGTCTTCCTGGACCTCCACGTGAAGGTCGCCAAGGACTGGCAGCGCGACCCCAAGCAGCTCCGCCGCCTCGGCTTCTGACCCCGGGGGCGTCCCTCCCGGCCCCGGCCGGAAGGGACGCCCAGGCCGTGTCTTTTGGATCACGCCGCGAGCCCGGCAAGATCCGAAAGACACGGCCTAGGCGCCTTCCTTCAGCACCCTCGTCACCAGGGCCCGCTGCGCCTCCGACAGGTCCGGGTCCGCGCAGTGGATCGTCAGGCCGTCGATGACGATCTCGTACGTGAAGCCGTCGGGTACGCCCCGGGCCCCCGGTTCGCCGCCCTCGTCGATCACGGCCGTCGCCAGGGAGCGCCATTCCCCGGCGTCCGGCCGGCCGGTGGTGTCCACCTCGGCCGACCGCTCGATGCCCGCGAAACCACCCGTGCGCCGCACTCGAATCCGCATGCGCCCTGTCTACCAGCCGGTCAGTCGGTCGGCACCCCCACCGCGGACCAGGCCTTCAGGACGGCCTGGATCTCCGCGCCGTCGCCGTACCGCGCCCGCGCCGCCGCCACCGTGGCCGCGGCGAACTCGGCGAACCGGGTCTCCGGCGTGAGCGTCCCGCCCGTCATCACGTCGTACCAGATCTGCCCGGCCCGCTCCCAGGCGTTGCCGCCCAGCTCGGTCGCCGCGAGGTAGAAGGCGCGGTTGGGGATGCCCGAGTTGATGTGCACGCCGCCGTTGTCCCGGCTCGTGCGCACGTAGTCGTCCATGTGGGCCGGCTGCGGGTCCTTGCCGAGCACGTCGTCGTCGTACGCCGTGCCGGGGGCCTTCATCGACCGCAGCGCCTTCCCCTCCACGTTCGGGTGGAAGAGGCCCTCGCCGATCAGCCAGTCGGCCTGGTCGGTGCTCTGCCCGAGCGCGTACTGCTTCACCAGTGAGCCGAAGACGTCGGAGACGGACTCGTTGAGCGCCCCGGACTGGCTGAAGTACTCCAGGTTCGCCGTGTACTGGGTGAAACCGTGGGCCAGCTCGTGCCCGATGACGTCCACCGGCAGGGTGAAGTCGAGGAAGATCTCGTCGTCCCCGTCGCCGAAGACCATCTGACGGCCGTCCCAGAAGGCGTTGCCGTAGTCGCGGTCGTAGTGGACGGAGGCGATCAGCGGCAGGCCCGCGCCGTCGATCGAGTTCCGTCCGTACACGCCGTGGAAGAGTTCGAAGGTGGCGCCGAGGCCGGCGTAGGCCCGGTTGACGGTGGCGTCGCCGGTCGCCGCCTGTCCCTCCTCGCGGACCGGTGTGCCGGGCAGGTCGGTGCCGCCCCCGCAGTCGTGGACGGTGCGGCGCGGGCGGGCCTCAGCCGCCGCGTCCGCCGGCGCGGTCGTGGGGCGCGGGCGCGGCAGGGCGCGGGCCGCGCGGGCCGAGGCGTCCGCCGCGAGGGTGCGGCGGGCGGTGGCGGCGACGGCGGCGTTGGACGAGCCGGCCAGGTGCTCCAGGAGGTGGGGAGGGACGATCGTGCAGAAGACGGGCTTGTGCGGTGTCATGTCCGCAATGTGGCACCGTGTGAGCTTGCTGTCACGAGAAGTGACGAGGATTGGCGAAATGGAGTGATGGGTCACGTTTCGGTCTTGACGGCGGGCCGTCCCGCATACTGAAACGGGACGTCCGCCCCCGCCGGTCCTGGGCTATGGTGACGCACATCATGCGTTTCGGGCTGCTTCTCCTTAGCTGCCGCGGCGAGGGCCTGTAGTCGTAGGCCGACTCCCTCCCCGCGGGTTTCGGTGTTGCGTTCAGACCGTCGGCCGTCCCTCCCGCAGGACCCCCGAGGAGCCCTACGCAATGTCCCCGCACCAGTCGCAGTCTCCGTTCGTCGACCGCCCGACGCCCGTCACCAACGCGACGCACCTGCAGAAGCCGTCCGGGATGCCCGTCCACAAGTACCGCCCGTACGAGGCCGTCGACATCCCCGACCGCACGTGGCCGGACCGTCGCATCACCAAGGCGCCCCGCTGGCTGTCGACCGACCTGCGCGACGGCAACCAGGCCCTGATCGACCCCATGTCGCCCGCCCGCAAGCGCGAGATGTTCGACCTGCTGGTCCGCATGGGTTACAAGGAGATCGAGGTCGGCTTCCCCTCCTCCGGCGAGACCGACTTCGCGTTCGTACGCTCCATCATCGAAGAGGGCGCGATCCCGGACGACGTCACCATCTCCGTCCTGACGCAGGCCCGCGAGGACCTGATCGAGCGGACCGTGGAGTCCCTGGTCGGCGCGAAGCGCGCCACGGTCCACCTGTACAACGCCACCGCCCCCACCTTCCGCCGGGTCGTCTTCCGCGGCTCGAAGGAGCAGATCAAGCAGATCGCCGTCGACGGCACCCGTCTGGTCATGGAGTACGCGGAGAAGCTGCTGGGCCCGGAGACCACCTTCGGCTACCAGTACAGCCCGGAGATCTTCACCGACACCGAGCTGGACTTCGCCCTGGAGGTCTGCGAGGCGGTCTGCGACGTCTGGCAGCCCGGTCCCGGCCGCGAGATCATCCTGAACCTGCCCGCCACCGTGGAGCGTTCGACGCCCTCCACCCACGCGGACCGCTTCGAGTGGATGTCCCGGAACCTGACCCGCCGCGCGTACGTCTGCCTGTCCGTCCACCCGCACAACGACCGCGGTACGGCCGTGGCGGCGGCCGAGCTGGCCCTGATGGCCGGCGCCGACCGCGTCGAGGGCTGCCTGTTCGGGCAGGGCGAGCGCACCGGCAACGTCGACCTGGTCACCCTGGGCATGAACCTGTTCAGCCAGGGCGTCGACCCGCAGATCGACTTCTCGCAGATCGACGAGGTCCGCCGGACCTCCGAGTACTGCAACCAGATGGAGGTCCACCCGCGCCACCCCTACGCGGGCGACCTGGTCTACACCGCCTTCTCCGGCTCCCACCAGGACGCCATCAAGAAGGGCTTCGACGCCATGGAGGCCGACGCGGCCGCCCGGGGCAGGACCGTCGACGAGATCGAGTGGGCCGTCCCGTACCTGCCGATCGACCCCAAGGACGTGGGCCGCTCCTACGAGGCCGTCATCCGGGTCAACTCCCAGTCCGGCAAGGGCGGCATCGCGTACGTCCTGAAGAACGACCACAAGCTGGACCTGCCCCGCCGGATGCAGATCGAGTTCTCGAAGATCATCCAGCAGAAGACGGACACCGAGGGCGGCGAGGTCACGCCGGCCGCGATCTGGTCCGTCTTCCAGGACGAGTACCTGCCCAACCCGGAGAACCCCTGGGGCCGCATCCAGCTGCGCTCCGGCCAGACCACCTCCGACACGGACGGCACGGACACGCTGACCGTCGAGGCGGTCGTCGACGGCGTCGACACCGTCCTGACCGGCTCCGGCAACGGCCCGATCTCGGCCTTCTTCGCCGCCCTGCAGTCCATCGGCGTCGACGCCCGCCTGCTGGACTACCAGGAGCACACGATGAGCGAGGGCGCCTCCGCGCAGGCCGCCTCCTACATCGAGTGCGCCATCGACGGCAAGGTGCTGTGGGGCATCGGCATCGACGCCAACACCACCCGCGCCTCCCTGAAGGCGGTCATCTCGGCGGTCAACCGCTCCGCCCGCTGACCCGGCCCCGCCCCGCGCCCTCCCCGGGGGCGCGGGGCGGCGGTGTCCCCGGGGCCGGTCCGGCCACTCCGGAGGGTGATCTCCTGCTCACGGCTCCGGCCAACGGGCCGGGCGCCGCACGGACCGTCACGGACCCCGTTCCCGCCGGACAGGGCCTTG